>NZ_CAMHZX010000006.1:0-133795 GCF_946190285.1 Streptococcus mitis
GTGTTAACGTATTTATCGCCGTCTTTACCTTCTGTAGTTGGATCAACTTTGCCGTTCAATACGTCTTTTCCGTCGCGTCCATCACGGCCGTCACGACCTTGCGCTCCATCACGTCCGTCGCGGCCTGGTAAACCTTGTGCTCCGTCACGACCAGCAGGTCCTTGAAGACCTTGGGCACCTTGATCTCCCTTAGGTCCTTGTGGCCCTTGTGGTCCTGCAACTCCGTCTTCACCTTTTAGACCTTGAGGTCCACGAATGTTACCAATCTTATCCCAAGTTCCGTTTTCTTTCTTATAAACATCACCTGTAGTTGCATCGATATAAGTGTCACCATCTTTACCATCATTTGCTGTTGGTGCTTTAGGTCCACTTAATAATTCAGCACCATTACGTCCGTCTGCTCCAGAAGCTCCATCTGCACCATTACGTCCATTTGTACCATTCAAGATATCACTTGTACCAATTAATTCATCCACACCTGGATCGTATTTACCGTTACCATTATTATCATAGTATGCTGTAATACGAGTACCATCTACTGGTTGTGATGCTGGTGCTGTAGCTGGGTCGTCTGCTAATGCTCTTCTTACTCTTCCACTTCTTTGATTATTAATTCTTACTGCAGCTTCTGCTAAGGCATTTAAGTCAATAGTTGGTGTACGGCCATCTTTACCATCCTTAATGTTAGCTACAACAGGCTCTTCTCCAGGAACTGTAAATGTAATGTCAGTACTGCGACCATCTGCTCCACGAGCAGTTGTAACTTTAGGAGTTGCTCCCTTGTCACCTTTTTCACCTTTGGCACCATCTGCAATGACAACTTCTTTTAATTTCTTATCAGAAGCATCTAATTCGTTGTTTCCATTTTTATCGTAATAGAAGATAACAGTTGTTGTTTTATCTGCTTCATTTCGTTGAGTCGCAACTAATGGACTTGCGCCATCGAGACCATCTCTTACAACAGTATTTGTAACATTACCTCTACCATCGTTAATAGTGATAGTGTGAGTACCGTCTTCTTTATTATCTGTAACGGTTACGGTTGGAGTTACACCGTCACGACCTGCCTGACCTTGGTCTCCTTTTTCACCTTTAGCACCTTGTGCTCCAGTGAGACCGCGTTCGCCTCGATCTCCTTTTTCACCTTTGGCACCTTGTGCTCCAGTGAGACCGCGTTCACCTTGGTCTCCTTTTTCACCTTTTGCACCTTGTGCTCCAGTGAGACCGCGTTCACCTTGGTCTCCTTTTTCACCTTTTGCACCTTGGGCACCGGTTAGACCGCGTTCACCTCGATCTCCTTTTTCACCTTTAGCACCTTGTGCTCCAGTGAGACCGCGTTCACCTTGGTCCCCTTTTTCACCCTTGGCTCCATCTTTAATAGCAATTTTTTGAACAAGTTCGTCTACACCCTCAGTATAAACACCGTTGCCATCGTTATCAAGATAGAAAGTGAGGTTATTTGTATCACCAACTTTATTTTGATCAACACGTGGTTTTACTGTATCGATTAGCTCTTTAGCCACACCAATTTGCATAATACGTGGCTTAGCTTCTTTAGTAACTCTATTACTAATTGGCAATCCTAGGATTGTTTCATTACCAAATCGATGAACTTTATAGGTGATTTGACGTTTTCCTTTTTCACCTTCACGAACTAATTTAGTTTGACCTTCTGGTAACTTACTAGTTGGAAGATAGACAGTTTGGAAGTCAATGTCTTCTGTAACAGTCTGGTTATTAGTACCACCATTTGGATTTGCATCCAAGAGGAGTGGGTTTGCTCTATGATAATAGTTGGAGTTACTGTATGGGTCATTGCTGGTAGCGGCACCACCACCACCTTGGTCCACGTTAAAAGTAACTGGTTTCAAACGAACAGACAAGTCACCATTTGGATTATTGATAGGCAAACTAAATCTGACTGTTTGTTCCATATTTGTTGAAGTAGCAGAGGTCATACTGTATCCTGAATGAGATACAAAGTTGGCACCCTGACTAATAGGTTTTGATTGTTCTCTCAATCTTGGAGTGTTGATAGTCGCATTTGAAGGATTTCCAAATCCATCCCCTTTATCCAAGATAAAGTTATTATTAACAAATTCACCTGGACCAGAGTATCTAATTGTGAAATTCAATCTATTACCTTGACGTACTGTTGTTACATCATAATGAATTGAATTTCCACCACGTGAGTTCCCGTAGCCACGGAAACTATAACTACGACCACCTTGACTAATATCTGCAAATGCAACTGTATTCCCAGAACCTGAGACAATTGGGTTGGCTGGATTGCTAGAAGCTCTAAAGCCACTATGCCCTTTATCCAAGTCTTCCTTACGAATAGCTGGATTTTGGCGAGCATCAGAAAGGCTCAAACCTGGTTTCAAGATTTCATTAGTAGATGCTGGAGCTGAAGTTGTTTCTACTTTGGCAGCTGTGCTAGTTGGCAAAACAGCGCTATCAACAGCTGAGCGATCAGTTGTTTTAGCTGGTTTAGCTTCTTCTTTGGCTTCTGCTGTGTCAGCTTTCTTCACTACAGGAGTTTCTGATACTGTTCCTTTATCAGAGTTAGAACGAAGTTCTAGACCAATAATAGCCGATTGAATAGATGACTCTGCTGCTGATATTTCAGCTTCAGATGCATCTGCTTTCCCAAGCAAGCTTTGACCAGCTTGTATACTTGCTTGCAAGTTAGCAGCACTTGCTTCTGTATATAATTTACTCTCAAGTTTTTTAGCACGTGAAAGAGCCGTTAACAATTTTGACTTGTCAACAGCATCTTGATGACTTGCTTCTTCTTTTTTATCTTTTACTTCTTCAACTTTTTCTGTTGGTCTAGTAGCTTCTTCAGCTTTAGCTGGAGTTACTTCTATTGGGTTAACAACAGTTGGAGCTGCATAGGTTGTTTCTTTTTTAGGTGTAGAAACTTCTGCTGGTTTAGTAGCTTCATTCACCTTATCAACAGAAACACTGTTAATTGCCTCAGGATTGTGTTCCTCCGCTTGTACTGCTTGCGCATTGGCAGCAGTTCCCAAGACTAAGGCTGTCCCGAGCAAGACACTAGCCGCACCAAAGTGATACTTACGAATAGAGTATCGTTGTTGCATGCTATACCAGTCAAATGATTTCTTATGTGAATGTTTCATTTTAAACTCCTAGATAGTATTTTATAATTTATAATGTACAACTATTTGATATATAAATCAATATTATCCAAAGAATTACTATATCGTATTCCTGCCCCTGAAAGCCCTTTATTATATTCTATTTTTTCGAATTATCAGAACATTTTTTTGATTCTAGTTTTTTTGTTATATTAAAACAAAAATGTGATATAATAACTCAAGGAGGAAAATACATATATGCGTAACCTTTTATCTACGAAAGATCAGCGACAATTACGTTTAATGGAAACCCTAATTCAACATCGCGATTGGTTGAAATTACATGAACTTGCCGATAAGTTAGGATGTACAGAACGAATTCTAAAAAGTGATTTAAATGAATTACGTGCTGCTTTTCCAACTATTGACATCCAATCTTCTATTAACGGAATTATGATAGATTTAGAAGTTAATACTAGCGTTGAAGATGTATATCAATATTTTCTTGCTCATTCTCAATCTTTTCAATTACTAGAGTATCTGTTTTTTAATGAGGGCCTACCTATTTATCGAACAATAGAAAATCTTCACTCTAGTAATGCCAACCTCTATCGATTGGGCAGAAATATTACAAAAACTCTGTCAACTCAATTCCAAATTGAACTATCATTTACTCCATCCGAAATACGTGGGAATGAAATCGATATTCGCTATTTTTTTGCCCAATATTTTTCTGAGCGCTATTATTTCCTTGATTGGCCTTTTCCTGACCTTCCTGAGGAAGATTTAACAGAGTTTGTTGACTTCTTCTATAAAATTACGAATTATCCAATGCGATTTTCAATTTATAGAATGTACAAACTAATGATAGCTATCAGTATTTACCGCATCAAAAATGGTCATTTCATCGACTTACCAAATCATTTCTTTGATGATTACTATCCTATTTTAGCAAGCATTCCAAACTTTGAAGAGGTACTAGGCTATTTCTCTCAAGTATTTGAATTTGAAATCACTCCAGATATTATTGCACAAATTTTTATTTCCTTTATTCAAAGTAACATTTTTTTAGATCCTAAAGAATTCTTCAACTCTTTAGAAAAAAACAGTGAAGCAAGATACTCTTACCAATTACTGAGTCAAATATTAGAACGCCTATCAAAACAATATAAGATTACCTTTACCAACCACGATGAGCTGATTTGGCATTTACACAACACGGCTTTCTTTGAAAGACAGGAAATCTTTTCTACCCCAATCTTATTTGAACAAAAAGCATTGACGATTAAAAATTTCGAAGTTTACTTCCCAGACTTTATGGGGAGTGCGCGTCAAGAACTGGCTCAATACCGTCAAGCAATTGGACAGCATGACCATCCTGAACAGTTGGAACACTTGATGTACACCATCTTAACCCATGCTGAAAACCTCTCTACTCAGTTGTTAGAAAATCGACCACCTATCAAGGTTTTGATTATCAGTAACTTTGACCACGCCCTATCACTTACTTTAAAGGATATGCTTACATACTATTGTAACAATCGATTCACCTTTGATACTTGGGATGAATTGAAAACAAGCCCTGAGATTTTAAATCAGACAGACTACGATATCATTGTGTCTAATTTTTATATTCCAGGAATTACCAAGAAGTTTATTTGCCGAAACCATCTGTCAATCATGAGTTTGGTTAACCATCTTAACTGTTTATCAAATGAGATTCATATATCCAATACTTTATAAGCTAGAAAAAAGTCAGCATAATTCTGCTGACTTTTTCTTTTATCTATTTTCTATACTTCCTTTACAAAAACCAATTCCTGTGGCTGGGACAGGTCTTCTCTGTAGTTAAATCCTGCAAATCTTAAGCGACGAGCTTCTTCCACCGTCTGTACTTGATTTTCTATCAGGGCTGTTAGGAAGGCACCACGCGCTTTCTTGGAAATAGTTGAGTGAATCTTCAGCTGACCACCCTTGTCCTCCATGAATTTGAAGGTCACCATTTTTTCTCTAATTTCCTTAGAAAATACAGTCTCAAACTCGGATGACAAGAGAGAAAAAATCACTTCTTCCTGCTTCACAGCTTCATCATAGGCTACCTTCCAATGGCTCTTCAAAGTCTTACCAGAGACTTTTAATTTCATCAAAAAATCCAAACGGTGAGGAGCCATGGGTGACAAGGCTGGAACGACTCCGTACAAAGCCGAGGTAATAAAGACATGATTTTCAAGATAGGCTTGTTCTTCCTCGGTCAGTTTGTCTCGCTTGATATGACGGTACATGAGCCCATCAAAAAGTTTCAGAGCTGGATAGTGTTGAGCAGTTTGTTTTTTTAAAGTTTGGATATTTTGAAATTCTGCCGCAGCTTTCTCGGCTGAAACTTTGTAAAAACTCTCCAATTGACTAGCAGAATAGAGAGCCAAGGCATCCAGCACAGCTTGACTTTCTGGTCTTAAAGGATTTGCCTCGATACTCGGCAAGTCTGTGTTCATTTCTTTTGCTGTTGGGATTAAAATTTTCATATTGATAGTGTAGCATATTTTTTAGCCACAACCAAGAAATTCATCTGAAAAACCTCGGTTTGACCGAGGTTTCTCTGTTTATTTGGGCCATCCTAACCAGACAGCCACGAGAACAAGGGCTAGGCCAGCTAAACTTGTTAAGATAGATAAGAATTTATCTTTTTTCTCCTTGAACTGAGAAAAACCTATCTTCAAAGCGAGCAGTCCGAGTAGCATTGAAGCAACCATCACATAAAAACCCATTTGTTTGTCCTCCATTAGTCTTAATTTACCTTATTATAACATACATTTCTTAAATAAACCTTTTTTACTGCACTTTAAAGGTCTTGAGATAATTGTCCTTTCCTACTTGACCTTCAAAGTTTTTACCATTTTCGAGGTAAGGGAGGTCATCAGATACAGAGGCCTTGACCTTGTAAATCTTGCCATCAACTTTAAAGAAGTAGACAGTGTCTCCCTTAATAACAGCTGATTTGAGGTCTGCTACCACACCCTTGATGCTTTCAGTTGTTGCATTATCAATCTCAAGGTCGTTTTTATTGGCATACTTACTGAGTAGCTCTTCCACTGTCGTGGCTACGATAACATTTTGGTACTCGACTGCGTCTACCAGAGCGTACTCTTTGACCAAGCCAGCATTGTCCTTCAAGCCCATGATGTAGAGAGGTTTGTCATTGAGGTTGATGAGGATTGGGAAGGTTGCCTTGTAGGATTTCTCTTGTACAGCACCTTCTGCTGATTCACGGGCTGATTCTTCGGTCGCAGAAGCCAAGCTGTACTTAGTGATTTCTCCTGTTCGCATGTTTTCAAGGATGAAACCAAGATTACTCTCATCCGCATTAGCCGACGTCACACCTGTGTAGAGATAGATGTCATTTCCGATAGACAAGTAATTATAACCTTTGGTAGTCTGGGTCACATTTTTCTTGGAAATCATGGCATTCCAGAAACCGTCCTTATACTTGCCGTTATAGTTGATTTGCTCAATGGTTTCCTCAGCTGGATAGACCCTGTCCACCCATTCTGGAACATCTGCTAAGCTGTATTCCTTGGTTTCTCCATTTGTAGCATCCAAGATAATAACTGAAACAGGACGAGGAACTGCTAAGCCAAATTGCTTTTGGTAAACCGTCGCCACGTAGAAAGGATTGCCCTCATCGTCCACCTCGAAAGATGGAGTTTTGAAGATTTTGGTTGGATACTTAAAGCGCAGGTGACGTTTGACATCACGGTTAAAATACTCCGAGTCTGAATATTTGATTGGTGTCTTCAAGTCCACCAAGTCCGCATTACCAGTTACCATGTCCACCTTGATATACTCGCCGATTCCTTTGGCCTGATTATTAAACCACTTGATAGGATCTGCGTATTCTAGTGGCGTAACTCGATAAGGTTTCCCATCAATCGTCAATTGGGTATAGGTGTCTTCCGCTACGTACTGCGACACCTTGTCCGTTAGGGAACCCAAGTAGCGGTCACCAATTTTTTCAGCAGTACTTCTATCTAAGATAGGAACCTTACTGGTGTCAGTCTTAGGAAATTCAGTAAAGTCTTTTTCCGTAACTGTGACTACATTGGCATAATTTTTAGCCTGAAAAATGCTAGAAGTCACCAAGGAAACCAAGGCTGCTAAGAGAAGAATTCCTCCAATAGAAGCTAAAAGGATTTTCCCTAAGCGATTGATTTTGAAACCCTCTAGATTTAAGGCAGCTTCCGCCTTACCGTGGCGCACATGAACCGTTTTGACAAGGTTTATCCCCTTACCAAAGCCAAATAAGACTGCCACAACCAGCAAATGCCCACAGAGGAAAAAGAGAAATTCCCAGCTGGTCAGGTTAAGAGGCGGTAAAAAGATATACCAGGTCGTTGCGATAAAAATAAGTTCAAAGACTATCCGTTTCATTTGCTTTCCTCCTAAATGATTCGTCCTTCCAAGTGATCCAGTTCATGCTGGCAAATCTGGGCTGGGAAACCTGTCAAAGTAATGGTCTGTTCCTGCCACTTGCTGTCACGATAGGCAACCCTTATGGTTTCATAACGCTTAGTAGGTCTCATACCTGTCAAGGACAAACAGCCTTCTTCTGTCTCATAAGCTCCTTCAGAGGACACGAGCACTGGATTAAACATGACCACAGGAACCAAGCCCAGATTAAAGATAATCACGCGCTTCTGCACCCCAATCATATTGGCAGCCAGACCGACACAAGTCTCACGATTCGCTAAAAGTGTATCCTGCAAATCTTTGGCAAGATAAAGGTCTTCCTGACTTGCCGGCTGAGATACCTGAGATAAAAACAAAATATCCTTCACAATTTTCTTTTCCACTTCCTCACACTCCTCTTGATATTTACTATATTATACTCAATGAAAATCAAAAAGCAAACTAGGAAGCTAGCCGCAAGCTGTACTTGAGTACGGTAAGGCGACGCTGACGTGGTTTGAATTTGATTTTCGAAGAGTATTATAGCAATTATAGCACAAAAGCCAATAACTGCAAGCCCTTTCCCTCAACTGTAGCAAAAAGCCATCCGAAGATGACTTTTTCTTTTTAAATCGCATTCTTGTCAAAGCCAAGTTTGCGTTGGATAAACTTAACGATTTCAACAATGATAATCATTGAGAAGCTTCCAGCCATAACGATTCCCCATTGTGACAAGTCTAGTTTGGTTACGTGGAAGATCCCTTCAAGCGGTTCTACGACGATTGTTGCCATGAGAAGGATGAAGGATACCAAGATAGACCAGTTGAAGGTCTTAGACTTGAATGGGCCAACTGTCAAGATGGATTGGTAAACAGACTTGACATTGTAGGCATGGAAGAGCTGAATCAAACCAAGGGTTGCAAAAGCCATAGTAAGGGCATCCGCATGAATGGCATGATTATCACCCACATGTACTGGGTAAGCAATTGCAAGTCCATAAACACTCATAACAATAGCTGCTTGGAGTACACCTTGATAGATGATAGAACTCAAAACACCACCTGAGAAGAAGCTTGCCTTGCGTCCACGTGGTTTATGGTTCATGACACCAGGCTCAGCAGGTTCAACACCAAGAGCGATAGCTGGGAAGGTATCTGTTACCAAGTTAATCCACAAAAGATGAACTGGCTGTAAGACATCCCAACCAAACAAGGTTGATAGGAAGATAGTTAATACTTCAGCAGTATTGGCAGAAAGTAGGTACTGAATAGTCTTTTGAATATTTGAGAAGACCTTACGTCCTTCTTCCACTGCAACGATGATAGTTGCAAAGTTATCATCTGCAAGAATCATGTCAGAAGCCCCCTTAGAAACCTCTGTACCAGTGATCCCCATACCGATACCGATATCGGCTGTTTTCAGAGCTGGCGCATCATTGACACCGTCACCTGTCATGGCAACGACCTTACCTTGTTTTTGCCAAGCCTTGACGATACGAACCTTATGCTCTGGAGATACACGCGCATAAACAGAGTATTGACCAACTACTTTTTCAAAGTCTTCATCTGACAGTTCGTTGAGCTCAGCACCAGTTAAAACGTGGCCTTCTGTATCGTTTGCATCAATGATTCCCAAACGTTTAGCAATAGCTTCTGCAGTGTCTTGGTGGTCACCTGTAATCATGATTGGACGGATTCCAGCTTCCTTAGCCACACGAACAGCCTCAGCTGCCTCAGGACGTTCAGGGTCAATCATCCCGATCAAACCAGTGAAGATTAAATCATTTTCAAGCTCTTCAGAAGTAAGATTTTCTGGAATACTATCGATAATCTTATAAGCACCTGCAAGGACACGCAAGGCTTGGTGAGCCATTTCAGAGTTGTTTGTGTGAATGAGGTTTGTAACCTTCTCATCAATCGGAGCAATATCCCCAGCCTTATCGCGAAGAACACAACGTTTCAAGAGTTGGTCTGGAGCACCTTTGACTGCTACAAGGAAACGACCATCTGGCAACGGGTGAACCGTTGACATGAGCTTACGTTCAGAATCAAATGGCAACTCAGCCACACGAGGATATTTCTCTAAAAATCCTTTAACATCGTAGCCCTTGTCCAAGGCATACTGGATAAAGGCTGTTTCGGTTGGATCACCAATTAGATTGCCTTCAACATCAATTTTCGTATCATTGGCCAAGACAACTGAACGAAGAAGCGGCATTTCAAGACCCAGTTCAATGTCATCAGCTGAGTCATGTAGGACTGCATCATAGAAGACTTTTTCAACGGTCATCTTGTTCATGGTCAACGTACCAGTCTTATCAGAAGCGATGATTTCCGTTGAACCAAGTGTTTCTACTGCTGGCAACTTACGAACAATAGAGTTTCGTTTGGCCAAAACTTGAGTACCAAGGGCAAGAACGATAGTTACGATAGCTGGGAGCCCTTCTGGAATGGCTGCAACAGCAAGGGCAACAGAGGTCATCAACTCACCAAGTGGATTTTTCCCTTGAATGAAGACACCCACTACAAAAGTAACAAGGGCAATGACCAAGATAGCATAGGTCAAGACCTTAGAAAGGTTGTTCAAGTTTTGTTTGAGTGGTGTATCCGTCTCATCCGCATCTTGGAGCATGCCAGCGATATGACCAACTTCCGTGTACATACCTGTATTGACAACAACACCAAGACCACGACCATAAGTCACATTTGAGTTTTGGAAGGCCATATTGACACGATCACCAATACCAGCATCTGCAGCAAGCTCAACTGTCAAGTCTTTTTCTACTGGAACAGACTCACCTGTAAGAGCTGCTTCTTCAATTTTAAGAGAGTTGGCTTCTAGTAAACGTAGGTCTGCTGGCACTACATCACCTGCTTCGAGGGCAACGATATCTCCAGGTACCAATTCTTTAGAGTCAATCTCCGCCATATGGCCATCACGCAGAACGCGGGCAGCTGGACTAGACATGGATTTGAGGGCTTCGATAGCTTCTTCTGCTTTCCCTTCTTGGTAAACACCAAAGGCAGCGTTAATGATAACCACGGCTAAAATGATAATGGCATCTGCGATATCTTCCCCACCAGAAGTCACGACTGATAAAATAGCTGCCGCAACTAGGATGATAATCATCAAATCCTTAAATTGCTCGATGAATTTGACCAGGATTGATCGTTTCTCTCCTTCTTCGAGTTCATTGTGGCCAAATTCGGCAAGGCGCTTTTCCGCCTCACTTGATGACAAACCTTGCTCGGTCGCATCCACAGCCTTCAAGACCTCTTCAGGGCTCTGAGTGTAAAACGCTTGGCGTTTTTGTTCTTTTGACATGTGTCTCCTCCTTGACATTGTGTGCTAAACAGACTCTCTTTTCCCCATCGTATCTTTTCACGACAAACAAAAAGAGACCTGTTAATCATAACAAGTCTCGCTGTTTAAGATAGTGCCGGAAAGCATACTTTTCAGTATAAAATTCGGAATGACGACACTATCACAGGTTTCTGCCAGCTACTCCCTTGAGTAGTACTATTATACCAAATTTTGAAAAGTTTTCAAAGAGTAAAAACTGCCTTATTTGAATTTTCCCTTGAAAACCAGTATAATGGTAGAATGCTATATGACTAGAAAGGAAGTTGAATGAAGCAATCTATCTCAAATCTCAAGTTAGCTGAGCGTGGGGCCATTATCAGTATTTCGACCTATTTGATCTTGTCTGCAGCCAAATTAGCAACTGGGCACCTCCTCCATTCATCCAGTTTGGTGGCCGATGGTTTTAACAACGTGTCGGACATCATTGGAAATGTGGCCCTCTTGATTGGCATTCGGATGGCGCGCCAGCCTGCAGACCGTGACCACCGTTTTGGTCACTGGAAGATTGAAGATTTGGCTAGTTTAGTCACTTCCATCATCATGTTCTATGTTGGCTTTGATGTTCTAAGGGATACCATTCAGAAGATTCTCAGTCGTGAAGAAACGGTCATTGATCCTCTGGGTGCCACTCTAGGAATCATGTCTGCAACGATTATGTTTATGGTCTATCTCTACAACACTCGCCTCAGTAAGAAATCCAACTCCAAGGCACTGAAGGCTGCCGCCAAGGACAATCTTTCTGATGCTGTCACCTCACTTGGTACTACCATTGCCATCCTGGCCAGCAGTTTCAATTATCCCATTGTGGATAAACTGGTTGCCATCATCATCACTTTCTTTATCTTGAAAACTGCCTATGATATCTTCATCGAATCTTCCTTTAGTCTTTCAGATGGTTTTGACGACCGTTTGCTTGAGGATTATCAAAAGGCTATCATGGAAATTCCCAAGATCAGTAAGGTTAAGTCGCAAAGAGGTCGTACCTACGGTAGCAATATCTACCTGGATATTACGCTGGAGATGAATCCTGACTTGTCGGTTTATGAAAGCCACGAGATTGCGGATCAGGTCGAGTCTATGCTGGAGGAACGTTTTGGGGTTTTTGATACCGATGTCCATATCGAGCCAGCACCTATACCTGAGGATGAAATTTTAGACAATGTCTATAAAAAATTGCTTATGCGCGAGCAATTGATTGACCAAGGAAATCAACTGGAAGAACTCTTGGCTGACGATTTTGTCTATATTCGTCAAGATGGAGAACAGATGAATAAAGAGGCCTATAAAGCGGAAAAAGACTTGAATTCTGCTATCAAGGACATCCAAATCACTTCCATCAGCCAGAAGACCAAACTCATCTGCTATGAATTAGATGGCATCGTCCATACCAGTATCTGGCGACGCCACGAAACTTGGCAAAATATCTTTCATCAAGAAACCAAAAAAGAATAGAAAAATCCTGTCATGAGACGGGATTTTTCTATTCTTCTAGCTATCAAAGTCACTGAGATACTCATAGCGTTCGTATTTTTCAAGGAGTGCTTCGTTTTTCTCATCTAGTTCTTTTTGAAGAGTAGCCAGTTTGCCAAAGTCAGAACCATTGGCCTGCATTTCCTCTTCAATAGCAGAGATACGATTTTCCAAGGCTTCAATATCACCTTCAATGCTTGCCCACTCCTGCTTTTCTTGGTAGGTCATGCGTTTCTTGTCTTCTCTGACCTTGACCACTTTTTCCTTTTCGGCCTTTTGCACTTGATTGGCCATCTCTGTTTCAAAGGCTTTTTCATCAAGATAGTCGGTGTAATGGCCAAAGAAAGGACGAATCTTGCCATCCTCAAAAGCGAGAATCTTAGTCGCCACCTTATCCAAGAAATAGCGGTCGTGACTAACAGTCAAAACTGGACCAGCAAAGCCTTGCAAGAAATTCTCCAAAACTGTCAAGGTCGCAATATCTAGGTCATTTGTCGGTTCGTCCAAAAGAAGAACATTTGGTTTTTCCAAGAGCAGTTTGAGGAGATAAAGACGTTTCTTCTCTCCCCCAGACAATTTCTCAATCAAGGTTCCATGTGTCGAACGTGGGAAAAGAAACTGCTCCAGCAGCTCTGCAATCGAAGTACTAGAACCACCGCTGATCTTGACTTCTTCTGCCACTTCCTGCAGGTAATTGATCACTCGCTTACTTTCATCCAAGCCCTCAATTTGCTGAGAGAAATAGGCGATGCGAACAGTTTCCCCTATCACAACTTGACCTGCTGTCGGCTCAAGACTTCCTGCAATCAAGTTAAGGAGAGTTGATTTCCCAACACCGTTATCCCCAACAATTCCAATACGATCTTTAGCCTGCACCAAGAGATTAAAATCTTGCAAAATAGGCTTGTTTTCATAGGCAAAGGAAACATCCTGAAACTCGATGACTTTCTTCCCAATCCGACTAGTCTCAAAATTCATGGTTAAGTCTGTCTCAGCAACTCCACCTGAAACTTCTTTCTTCAAGTCGTGGAAACGATTGATACGAGCCTGCTGCTTGGTCGCACGCGCCTGCGGTTGTCTGCGCATCCAGGCCAATTCTTGCTTATAAAGTTGTTCCTTTTTGTGGAGAAGAGCTGCATCGCGCTCATCCTGTTCCGCCTTAAGGCGAACATAGTCCTGATAATTTCCCTGGTACTCGGTCAAGCCTGCTCGGTCCAACTCGAAAATCCGTGTTGACAAAGCGTCTAAGAAATAACGGTCGTGGGTAATAAAAAGGACGGTCTTCTTAGAATTTTTCAAAAAGAGGGTCAGCCACTCAATAGTCGCAATGTCCAGATGGTTGGTCGGCTCATCCAAAAGCAAAAGGTCGTGATTGCCAAGTAAGACTTGCGCCAACTGAACCCGTCTTCTCAGGCCACCTGACAATTCCCCAACAGGAGTAGATAAATCCTGAATCCCCAGCTTGCTAAGGACCGTCTTTACCTGACTCTCAATTTCCCAAGCTTGGAGAGAGTCCATTTCTGCCATGACCCGTTCCAAACGCGCCTGTTTGTCCTCACTATAGTTGAGCATGATCAATTCATACTCACGAATGAGCTGGATTTCCTTGAGGTCGCTGGAGAGAACCGTATCCAAGACCGTCTTGCTATCATCAAAATCAGGATCTTGGGTCAAGTAACCAATCTGGTAATCATTCTTAGCTGAAAAGGGACTAACATCTCCATCAAATCCAGAAACACCAGAAAGGACGTCCAAAAGGGTGGTCTTGCCCGTTCCATTGACACCAATCAGACCAATTCTATCTAGGTCATGGATAATAAAGGAAATATCCTTAAAAACGATCTTGTCACCAACGGATTTACTTAGTTTTTCAACGATAAAATCACTCATTTTTTCTCCCTTAGATAAGCATGGATGGCTTGACGGTCATTTTCCAATTCTCCATCGACAATGGCATATTCAATCTCTGTTAAAATCTCTCCCAAATCTGGACCTGGTTGATAGCCATATTCCTTAATCAAAATGCCACCATTAATCTGAATTTCTTTCTTGTCATGAATGGTCAGACTCTGGTAGGTTTCTGTGATGGCTTGTGGGTTGACTGGTTTCCCTTGAGCATGACGAAGATTTTCAGCCTGTAAAAGTAAATCTAAATCAAAGCGATAACAATCGCGCTTGCTCAATTCTCCCTTTTCACGCAAGGCCAAAATAGTCAGTAAATCCTGTACCTGCTTGGCAAATTGACGTGAGGTCTTCCAAGCCTTCAAAAATGGCTGCGCATTTTCAATCTCCAAAGCCCACAGTAGAGCCGCCCAGGCTTGCTCTGAAGATTCAAAGGTGAAATCAGTCTCCAAATCAAACAGTCTATTAAGCTTGTCATGGCTAGCTGCCATATCAGGGAGATAGTCATAAGCTTGACTCTCAATCATGGAAGCCAAGCCCCTTCTCCAAAATGGAGCCAGCAAGAGTTTATCAAACTCAACGAAGGTACGCTCCACAGAAATTTTCTCCAAAAGTGGCGT
Source organism: Streptococcus mitis (assembly GCF_946190285.1). Classification (GTDB taxonomy): domain Bacteria; phylum Bacillota; class Bacilli; order Lactobacillales; family Streptococcaceae; genus Streptococcus; species Streptococcus mitis_CP. The sequence goes on from NZ_CAMHZX010000006.1 coordinate 14,903, forward strand.
CAAAGTCTTCATAGCTTTAAATGTTTCTGACTCAAGCTCAAAGCCAAGACTAGCCTGAAAACGAAAACCACGCATAATCCGCAAAGCGTCTTCGTTGAAACGCTCACTAGCCACGCCAACCGCCCGCAAAACTTGATTTTCTAAATCTTCTAAACCATGGAACAAGTCAATGATTTCTCCTGTCTCGTCCAAAGCAAAGGCATTGACTGTAAAATCACGGCGCTTGAGGTCTTCTTCTAGCGAGCGCACAAAGGAGACCGCACTGGGTCTGCGATAGTCCACATAGACATCTTCTGTCCGAAAAGTAGTCACCTCATACTCCTCATCCCCATCTAAAACTAAGACGGTTCCATGCTCGATTCCGATATCGGCTGTTCGCGGAAAAATCTGCTTGGTTTCTTCTGGATAAGAAGACGTCGCAATATCCACATCATGAATGGGACGATTGAGGAGGGCATCTCGAACAGAGCCCCCAACAAAATAGGCTTCAAAACCTGCTTCTTTAATTTTTTCTAATACTGGTAAAGCCTTCTGAAATTCAGAAGGCATTTGCGTTAATCTCATAATAAGTGTTCTAATCCATAGACAAGCTCATGACGCTTGACAACTTCTTTAATTCCCAAATTGACCCCTGTCATGAAGGAGCTGCGATCATAGGAGTCATGACGGAGGGTCAATCCTTCTCCCTGACTGCCAAAGATGACTTCCTGATGGGCTACCAAGCCTGGCAAACGAACTGAGTGAATCCGCATGCCATCAAAGTCAGCACCACGGGCACCTGCAATCAATTCTTCTTCATCAGGCGCACCTTGCTGGATAGACTCTCGAACTTCTGCCATTAACTCAGCTGTTTTAATAGCTGTTCCACTCGGAGCATCCTTTTTCTTATCATGATGGAGCTCGATAATCTCCACATTTGGGAAATATTTGGCAGCTTGCGTCGCAAATTGCATGAGCAAGACAGCACCCAAGGCAAAGTTAGGAGCGATCAAGCCACCCAAATCTTGGGAACGAGAAAATGCTTTTAGCTCTGCAATTTCTTCACTTGTGAAACCAGTCGTTCCAACTACTGGAGCAAAGCCATTTTCAAGAGCAAAACGTGTATTTTCGTAGGCAACAGTTGGAGTAGTAAAATCTACCCAGACATCTGCTTCAAAACCAACCAAATCAGCCTTATCCTTGAAAACAGGAATACCCTGCCATTCTGATTCAGACTCAAAGGGATCCAAAACTGCTACCAAGTCCAAGTCTGGATCAGCCAAGACCATCTGACAAGCAGCCTGGCCCATCTTTCCCTTAAAACCAGCAATAATTACTCGAATACTCATCTTTACTCCTATTTAAGATACAGAGGACGTTAGCTACCCATGAAAAATAGGGAATGGCGCTGACTTTCCACGAAAGGCAAGACAGGCATCTTTTTTCAAGAGGCAGGTAGTCCGTGTTCAATTATCAAGATACAAAGGACCTTAGCTGCCCATGAAAAATAGGGAATGGCGCTGACTTTCCATGAAAGGCAAGACAGGCATCTTTTTTCAAGAGGCAGGTAGTCCGTGTTCAATTGCTATTTCTTAACTAGCCTGGAAGCGCCAACTAAATCACTGGAATATAACCCAGAGCAATGCTTCCTGCTCCTAGGTGTGTCCCAATGACACTACCAAATGTAGCAAGTGAAATATCCGTACCCACTTCAGAATCTAGCAAGTGCTGACGCAATTCTTCAGCCTTTTCAGGAGCATTCCCGTGAATGACAATGATACGGTATTGGCCTGAAGCTGTTGCTTCCTTGATAATCTCAATTAAACGCTTGGTTGCTTTCTTTTCAGTACGAACTTTTTCGTACACTTCAATCACACCTTGGTCATTAAAATAAAGAATCGGCTTAATGCTTAGCAGATTGCCCAAAATCGCAGCTCCATTTGAAAGGCGTCCACCTTTAACCAAGTGGTCCAAGTCATCCACCATGATGAAAGCAGATGTGTGACTAATTTGAATAGCTAGCTTATCCTGAATAATGGCAAAGTCATCGCCCTGGTCTCGCCAGTTAAAAACACTTTCAACCATGATACCCAAAGGAGCACTTGTAATCAAAGTGTCTGGGAAGGCAATGGTTAAGCCCTCATAGTCATCGACCATGTACTGGATATTTTGGTAAAAACCTGAAATTCCAGAAGATAGGAAAAGCCCCAAAGCATGTGTATAACCTTGTTCTTTGAGCGAAGTTAGAATCTCATCTAACTTGGCAATACTTGGTTGACTGGTCTTAGGCAATTCAGAAGCCTGAGCCATTTTTTGGTAAAATTCCTCAGCAGTCAGATTGATACCTTCGACATACTCCTCACCATCAATATTGACAGGAATATCCAAGACAAATAAATCTTCTCTTTGCAAGGTATCTGCACTGAGATAGGCAGAGGAATCTGTGATAACAGCTAATTTCATATTAGAACTCCAAATTGATTCCTGGTAAGTCTAATGCAATTTCAGTTACTTCGTAAGTCAAACGGTTGAGCATATTCAAACATGGACGAGCCAAAGTTTCCACTTCTTCTTGGCTCAATTCGCTTGGTTCATTGACAATACGGCCATCAATATGATTTACCTGTGAAATGGTTCCACTGATGACAAACTTATCAAATACAATCATAAATGTCAAGATGACAATCAAGGAAGTCACTTGATTTTCTTGATCATGTTGGAGCAATTGGAAGTTCACATCCACCTTAGTTTCAGGAGCTCCATTTTCATTTTCCCATTCAAAATTACGCGCATCAAAATGATACTGACTAACAAATTCTTGTTCACGTTTAAGATTCATGTCTTTCTCCCTTGGCTACAATATTATAAGCTATTGTACCATAATTTTTTATTTTCATCTAGTTTTCTAGGATTTAGTCAATCCCGATTTCAGCTCGAACTACGTCTGCGATGGTATCAACATAGTAGTCCACTTCTTCTGTTGTAGGCGCTTCTGCCATAACACGCAAAAGAGGCTCTGTTCCACTTGGGCGTACTAGGATACGGCCATTCCCTGCCATTTCTTCTTCCATCTTCTCGATGATATCCTTGATAGCTGGCACTTCCATAGCCTTTTCCTTCATGGCATTTTCCACTCGGATATTGACTAATTTTTGTGGATAGATGGTTACTTCTGCTGCCAACTCTGACAAGCTCTTACCAGTTTCCTTCATGATTTTTGTCAATTGGACAGCTGATAATTGACCGTCACCTGTTGTATTGTAGTCCATCAAGATGACGTGACCAGACTGTTCACCACCGAGGTTGTAGCCTAATTTTCTCATTTCTTCAACAACGTAGCGGTCGCCAACTGCAGTGACTGCCTTGTTAATACCTTCACGGTCCAAGGCCTTGTGGAAACCAAGATTGGACATAACAGTTGTCACAATTGTATTTTGGGCCAATTGTCCTTTTTCAGAAAGGTATTTCCCGATGATGTACATGATTTTGTCACCATCAACGATCTCACCATTTTCATCAACAGCAATCAAGCGGTCACTGTCTCCGTCAAAGGCCAAACCAATAGCTGAGCCGCTTTCTTTAACCACTTCTTGAAGGGCTTCTGGGTGGGTTGAACCAACATTAAGGTTGATGTTAAGACCGTCTGGCGTTTCTCCTATAACAGTTAATTGAGAGCCAAGATCTGCAAAGATTTGACGGGCACTTGTAGAAGCTGCACCATTGGCTGTATCCAAGGCAACCTTCATTCCATCAAGAGGAGTTCCAGTTGAAACAAGGTAGCCTTCATACTTACGCAAGCCTTCTGGATAATCTACCAAGGTTCCCAATCCTTCTGCACTTGGACGAGGAAGAGTATCTTCTGCAGCATCTAGCAAGGCTTCAATTTCTGCTTCTTTTTCATCGTCCAGTTTGAAGCCATCACCACCAAAGAACTTAATTCCATTATCAAGGGCTGGGTTGTGGCTAGCAGAAATCATGACACCGGCACTTGCTCCTTCAGTTTTTACCAAGTAAGCTACTGCTGGTGTTGCCAGAACACCTAGTTTGTATACGTGAATACCAACTGAAAGAAGACCAGCTACCAAGGCTGATTCTAGCATTTCTCCTGAAATACGTGTGTCACGTCCTACAAAAACTTTCGGTGCTTCCGTTTCATGTTGGCTAAGAACATAGCCTCCAAAACGTCCTAGCTTAAAGGCCAATTCTGGCGTTAATTCTACGTTAGCTTCTCCACGGACTCCATCAGTCCCAAAATATTTACCCATTTTTATAAAATCCTTTTCCTATTTTTTAATTCGTTTTTGAACTAGTTGCTTTCGTTGACGAAGATGTCTCCGACGAACTGCTTGTTGTTGAATTTGATGTACTTGAACTTGGTGCTACTGGTTTTGTAGTCACCTTCATTGTTGTGTCGAACGGAGTAATAACTGCCGGTAAGACAACACCATTGCGGTCGATTGCCTGCAAAGGTACTGAACCACTGTAATTACCTGTTATGCGTTCGCTGGTTGGTAAAAGCGCAATAATCCGATCGATTTTAGCTAGTGTTTCTTGGTCAGTTGTGACAGAAACTCGTTCGTTTGACACAGTTACACTATCAATTTGTAGCTTGGGATCAATCTGGCTTTGGTCAACTTGTGGCACAACAATCATCCCATCTCGCTTAACCTTCTTCCCAACTTTCACTGTGATCTTTTGAGGCGTTGCTACAGCGGTCAATCCACTTGGAAGATTTTCAATGTTCAAGGGAACTTCAATTGTTCCAACACTGGCATCCGTCAAATCAGCAGTTACCTTAAACTTACGAGTGCTCTCCTGCATTTCGCTAGCCAAGGTCACACGATTGGCTCCGGTTAATATCACTGAAACTTCTGATGCAAATCCACTAATGAAATACTGGTCAGCATCATAGTGAATATCGATAGGAACGTTCGTTATCGTATTGGTGTAGGTTTCTGATTTGACCTGCCTTGCGGTATTGCTATTTTGAAAGTTGGTTGACGTTGCATAGATAAATAAGACACAAGCAAAAAAGAGAGATGAAATGATATATAGACTATTTTTTCTCATATTTCCAACCTCCTAGCAAACGGTCCTTGAAACTGACTTTTTCCTCAACAGCTGGCAAAAGAATTGCTCGTAGCTCTGCTTCAAATTCTTCAATCGTCAAGTCATGCTTGAAAACACCGTTATAGGTAATAGAAATGCCACCTGTTTCCTCTGAGACGATAAAGGTCAAGGCATCGGACACTTCTGATAAACCGATAGCCGCCCGGTGTCTGGTCCCAAATTCCTTGGAAATCCCTGTGCTTTCTGTCAAGGGCAGATAGGCAGAGGTTACTGCTATTCGATTTTCTCTGATAATCACAGCACCATCGTGTAGAGGGGTGTTGGGAATAAAAATATTGATGAGGAGTTCTGCCGAAATTTTGGCATCCAAGGGAATTCCTGTCGCGATGTATTCTTGTAAGGTCCGAACTCGTTGAATGGCAACCAGAGCACCAATCTTACGGGGACTCATATATTCAACCGACTTGACAAAGGCACGAATCATTTGCTCCTCTGCACTAATTTGAGCAGTAGAAAAGAAATCTGTCGCCCTTCCCAAGCGTTCCAAACCAGTCCGAATCTCTGGAGAGAAGATAACAACCGCAGCAATAACCCCATAGGTGATAATCTGATTAATCAACCAAGAAATCGTTGTTAAACCAAGGATATTAGCCACAACCTGGGCTAATACAAAGATCACGACCCCCCGCACCAAAATCATAATCTTGGTGCCAGCTATCGCTTTTGTAAAACGATATAAAATATAGGCCACAATCAAAATATCAAACACATTGATGGCAATACTCCAAGGACTAGAAAACAAGCTAGTCCAATATTGCAGGTTGGATAATTGTTGAAAGTTCATCTGCTGTCTCCTCTCTGTCCAAACACGTTCCTTTCTATTATACCATTTTTCTGGCATTTTTTTCCCTATCCTACTTCATTTTAAATTAAAGAAAAAATATGATAAAATAAACTGACTAGAAAAAACAAAGGAGAAACCATGTCTCAACTCTATGATATTACCATTGTAGGTGGTGGTCCTGTCGGTCTTTTTGCGGCCTTCTATGCCCACCTACGCCAAGCCAAGGTCCAAATCATCGACTCCCTTCCACAACTAGGTGGACAACCTGCTATTCTCTATCCTGAAAAGGATATTTTAGACGTCCCAGGTTTCCCAAACCTGACTGGAGAAGAATTGACCAACCGCTTGATTGAACAGCTAAATGGCTTTGATACCCCTATTCTTCTCAACGAAACGGTTCTTGAGATTGAAAAACAAGAAGAAGGCTTTGTAATTACAACTTCTAAAGGAAGTCACCAGTCTAAAACTGTTATCATCGCTATGGGTGGCGGTGCCTTCAAACCACGTCCTCTGGAACTAGAAGGCGTTGAAGGCTATGAAAATATCCACTACCACGTTTCCAACATCCAGCAATACGCTGGTAAGAAAGTGACGATTCTTGGTGGAGGAGACTCGGCTGTGGATTGGGCCTTAGCTTTTGAAAAAATTGCACCAACTACCCTTGTCCACCGCAGAGATAATTTCCGCGCCTTGGAGCACAGTGTTCAAGCCTTACAAGAATCATCTGTATCTATCAAGACACCATTCGTCCCTAGCCAACTCCTTGGAGATGGACAAACGCTCGATAAACTTGAAATCACAAAAGTCAAATCTGATGAAGCAGAAACGATTGACTTAGACCACCTCTTTGTTAACTATGGTTTCAAATCTTCTGTCGGTAACCTTAAAAACTGGGGTCTGGACCTCAACCGCCACAAGATTATCGTCAACAGCAAACAGGAATCTAGCCAAGCTGGAATTTACGCTATCGGTGACTGTTGCTACTATGAAGGTAAGATTGACCTGATTGCGACAGGTCTTGGTGAAGCACCAACTGCCGTCAATAATGCTATCAACTACATCGACCCAGAACAAAAAGTACAACCAAAACACTCTACTAGTTTATAGAAAAAGAACCACGAGTCACATAGGATTCGTGGTTTTATAGTTCATCGGCTAATTTGTTAGCTCATATTTCCCCCTTCTTTAACAAAAATAAAAATGCCTATCAAACTGATAAAACATGTGATATAATAGGGACGGCACTAACAATACGCCTTGGAAAAGGAGGTATTACAGATGCTAGAACTTCTCAAAATAGTACTTATCGCAGTCATCGAGAGTATCATCTCATGGCTGGTGACTCGTTGGTTAGACGATCACTTCGACAAGTAACCTTCCTGGTTAGTGCTATCTAACCTAGAAAAAAATCCCCTCAGTATTGCAGTACCGAGGGGATTTCTGTTAGCACTAAAATGCTAGAACTTCTCAATTCCCCTTTATTATCTCACATACTCTATTTAATTGTCAAGAAAGAGGTGTTTTATATCTTTATAACTCATCGGCTATCTTATTGATTTTTCTGAGTCTGTGGTTGACACCACTTTTGGTCAGAGGGGTGCTGAGGCTATCTGCTAACTGCTGGATAGAGTAATCTGGGTGCTGAATCCGCAGCTGCGCCACCTCCTGCAAATCCACTGGCAGATTTTCTAAGCCCATAATATCTTTGATTTTACTGATATTGTTGATGGTCTTCATGCTAGCAGAAACTGTCCGAGCGATATTAGCTGTCTCGGCATTGTTGGCCCGATTGAGGTCATTGCGAGTTTCCCGCAAAATCTTAACTCGCTCAAAATCATCACGCGCCTGCATGGCTCCGATTACTATCAAAAAGTCCATAATGTCTTCGGCACGCTGGAGGTAGGTTACAGCCCCCTTCTTGCGCTCAAGCACCTTGGCATCCAGCAAAAACTGCTGGAGAAGAGAAGCAATCCCTTGCGCGTGGTCCAGATAAACAGAACTGATTTCCAACTGGTACTTACCTGATTCAGGGTCACGAATGCTTCCATTTGCCAAGAATGCGCCACAGAGATAGGCACGGCCTGCTTCCTCGTCTGATAAAATTTCCTCATCAATACCTGTTTCCAGGCCAAAGAAGGAGTCCGCCAAGTGCAAATCACTCAGCAAGTCCTGCACCTTTTCATCCGTAAAAACGGTATAAACTCGATTCTTGCGAAGATTGCTCCTCTGGTGGTGGCGAATTTCTGATTTAATTTCATAGAAATGGAGAAAGGACTCATAGAGGTGACGAGCCAGCTTGGCATTTTCTGTCACAACTGACAAGGTCAGGCCCGAAGTCGAGAGACCGATGCTGCCAGACATCTTGATAATGGCAGATAATTCATGCCGGCTCAGATGGTGTTGGCCTAGGATTTCTTCTTTTACTGCTACCGTGAAACTCATTTTCTCACCTGTATAATCCGCATCAACTCGTCCACAATCAAATCCCCATCGTGGAAGGCACCTCCATTTTCCAGACGAAGGAAGTTGGATGAAATCACGCGCGGAACTTGCTTACAAAGACCTGCAAAATCATGTTCCACCTGGACCAGGTATTCATCAAAGCGATTGGAATTCATGTATTCCTGAGGCACTTTTTCGATATTCACCAAGACGGTATCGATAAAAGGTCGACCAAGGTGACGATGCAAGACTTCCACATGGTCGCTATCTGTAAAGTGTTCCGTCTCCCCACGTTGGGTCATGATATTGCAGACATAAGCGATTTCTGCCTTGGTTTCCAAAAGCGCCTGCCCGATTTCCTTAATCACGATATTGGGCAAAATAGAGGTAAAGAGGGAGCCAGGCCCTAGGACAATCATGTCACTTTCAAGAATAGTCTGCACCACTCGACGGCTAGCCAGAGGCGTATCATCGTTAAGGGTATTGGTCACATAGACGTGGTCAATCATGCCTGGATGGTCTGCAATATGACTCTCTCCAGCTACTTCTGTTCCATCCTGGAAAACTGCGTGCAGGGTCAAAGGATGGTCACTGGAAGGATAAATCTTCCCTGTTGTATGGAAAAATTTGCTCAGCAACTGCATGGCATTATAGGTCGAACCCTGCATTTCTGACAAGCCAGCTATAATGAGATTGCCCAATGGATGACCAGCAAAGGCTCCAGCATCCTCAGAAAAGCGATACTGAAAGACCTTCTCATAAAACTTAGGCATATCCGACATGGCCACAAGGACATTGCGAAGATCACCTGGCGGTGTCAATTGCTGCATATTTTTTCGGAGTTCACCTGATGAACCACCATCATCCGCCACCGTTACGATAGCAGCGATTTCCACATCTTTTTCACGCAGACTTTTTAGAATGACAGGGATCCCAGTCCCTCCACCAATCACCGTTATCTTTGGTTTTCTCATGAACGGTTTACCGTTTCCTTTCTTCGGTCTTTGTCGCGATGCCCTTCATTAACAGGCCAAGTCTTGGATAAGTCCTGCGCCAAGCGTTTAGCAAAGGCCACACTACGGTGTTGACCACCCGTACAACCTATGGCAATGGTCAAAACGGACTTCCCTTCCTTTTGGTAACTTGGCAAAATCGGTTCAATCAAGGTCAACAAATGTTGATAAAAGTCTTCTGACTCAGGATGATTCATGACATAGTCATAAACTGGTTCATCCACACCCGTTTGGTTTCGTAGTTCTGGTTGGTAGTAGGGATTTGGTAAAAAACGGACATCAAAGACCAAGTCCGCATCAATTGGGATTCCATATTTAAAGCCAAAAGACATGACTTCGATACGGAAAGACTGGGCTTGTTCCTGATCCGCAAACTGCTCTGCAATGGTCTTACGCAGCTCACGAGGTGTGAGTTCTGTCGTATCCACCACATTTTGACTCATGTTTTTCAGCGGTGCCAAGAGTTCACGCTCCAGCTTGATCCCATCTAAAATTCGACCATCTGCTGCTAGTGGGTGACTCCGTCTGGTTTCCTTATAACGAGCGACCAATTCCTTATCAGCTGCGTCCAAGAAGAGGATTTTAAAGTCCAATTCTTCCTTGTTTTCCAACTCATCCAAAACAGTTTGAATTTCTGAAAAGAAAGAACGGCTACGCATATCCACCACTAAAGCCAACTTATGATCGTCTTCCTTTGTTTCCACCAACTGCAAAAACTTAGGCAAGAGAGCTGGTGGCATATTATCAATAGTAAAATAACCTAGATCCTCGAAGGACTGAATGGCCACAGTTTTCCCTGCACCACTCATCCCTGTCACAATCACCAAGTGAAGTTGTTTCTTTGTCATCTTTTTCTCCTTATATCAAAAGAAGTTTGGCCGAACCAAACTTCAACTAGCTTATCCAATCTCTGCGATGACTTCGATTTCGACTTTTACATCACGAGGAAGACGAGCTACCTCCACAGCTGAACGAGCTGGAAATTCCTCTTTAAAGGCCGTTTGGTAAACCTCGTTAAAAGGAACAAAGTCGTTCATATCGCTCAAGAAGCAAGTTGTTTTGACAACATGGTCAAAATCTGTTCCTGCTTCTGCCAAAATAGCACCAATATTTTTCAAGACTTGTTCTGTCTGTTCTTGGATGGTTTCTCCAACGATTTCCCCAGTTTCAGGAGAGAGAGGAACTTGACCGCTAGCAAATAAAAGATTGCCAACGATTTTACCTTGAACATATGGTCCGATAGCCTTTGGAGCTTTATCTGTATGAATTGTTTTTGCCATTTTCTTTACCTCACAATTTCTCTAAGATTGCATCCCAAGCTTGGTCCATCCCTGCCTTGCTGACAGATGAAAAGAGGATGAAATCATCACTTGGGTCAAAATTTAATTTCTTCTTGATTGCTGATTCGTGCTTGTTCCATTTACCACGAGGAATCTTGTCCGCCTTAGTCGCAACGATAATAACCGGAATCTCATAATACTTGAGAAATTCGTACATCTGCACATCATCTGCTGACGGATCATGACGAAGGTCAACTAGACTGACTACCGCACGGAGATTTTCCCTAGTTGTCAGATACTCCTCAATCATGCGCCCCCACTTTTCACGCTCTTTTTTGGAAACGCGGGCATAGCCATAACCAGGCACATCCACAAAGCGCATCTTGTCATCAATATTAAAGAAGTTGAGAAGCTGGGTTTTACCAGGTTTCCCTGAAGTTCTCGCTAGATTCTTGCGGTTCAGCATGGTGTTGATGAAGCTGGACTTACCAACATTTGAACGCCCTGCTAGGGCAACCTCCGGCAGGTCATCCTGCGGATAGTGGGATTTATTAGCCGCACTGAGCAAGATTTCAGCATTGTGTGTATTAAGTTCCATAGTCACCTCTAGGCTGTTTCTAGGATTGGTTTATCCGTTCCATCGACAGCTTCTTTTGTGATGCGGACCAATTTCACATTTTCCTGACTCGGTACTTCAAACATAACATCTAGCATGGTTTCTTCGATGATGGAGCGAAGACCACGCGCCCCTGTCTTCCGTTCGATGGCTTTATTGGCAATCTCTTGAAGGGCTTCATCATCAAATTCCAACTCGACATCATCATAAGAAAGTAAGGTTTGGTATTGTTTCACCAAGGCATTTCTTGGCTCTTTCAAGATACGAACCAAGTCATCAACAGTCAATTGCTCAAGAGCAGCAAAGACAGGCAATCGTCCAATTAACTCAGGGATAATACCAAATTTTTGAATATCTTCAGCGATGATTTCTTGCATGTATGAGCTGTTTTCATCAATCGCCTTGTTATTTTGACCAAAGCCAATAACTTTCTCACCCAGACGTTGTTTGACGATTTCTTCAATGCCATCAAAGGCACCACCCACGATGAAGAGGATATTTTTAGTATCCACTTGAATCATTTCTTGTTGTGGATGTTTACGTCCACCTTGAGGCGGTACGCTAGCTACAGTTCCCTCGATAATTTTGAGAAGGGCTTGTTGCACCCCTTCACCAGAAACGTCACGTGTGATAGATACATTTTCGCTCTTCTTGGCAATCTTGTCAATTTCATCCACGTAGATAATCCCACGCTCGGCACGTTCGATGTTAAAGTCAGCAGCCTGCAAGAGTTTGAGGAGGATATTTTCTACATCCTCACCCACATAACCAGCCTCAGTAAGAGCTGTCGCATCCGCAATAGCAAAAGGCACATTCAAGCTCTTAGCCAAGGTCTGAGCAAGGAAAGTTTTCCCTGAACCAGTTGGGCCAATCATCAAGATGTTTGACTTCTGCAAATCCACATCTTCTGACTCTTCGCGTGTATCGTGGAAATTGATGCGTTTGTAGTGGTTGTATACTGCTACTGCCAAGGCACGTTTGGCACGATCTTGACCGATTACATAGTGGTTCAAGATATGGAGGAGTTCGATTGGTTTTGGAACTTCTGACAAGTCTGCCAAGACTTCCTCAGCCAACTCCTCCCGAATGATTTCCTGGGCCAACTCCACACATTCATTACAGATAAAGGCGTTGTTACCTGCGATTATTTTTTGTACTTCTTCTTGGCTTTTGCCACAAAATGAGCAATAAACCATCATATCATTATTCCTATTTGTAGGCATGATTTCCTTCCGTTCTATTCTTTTTATACTGTCATTCTATCTAAAATAAGGTCATGTAAAAAGCATGGATACTATTGACCAAATTGGTAAAGGCATTTAACCAGAGCAGGACAGAAAGTCCATAGCGCTTTTTACGAAAAGCCTGTGCTCCTGCAAGTAAGCAGACCAAACACAGCATGGCTGTGAAAAAACCAAATATACTACGTTCCATTAGACTTCCTTTCTCTTGCGGTAGTGGATGGTAAAATCATAAGGATTTTTCTCATCTTTGCTATAGGATTTGCTTGAAACTGTCTCAAAAAGAGACAGATCAAACTCTTCAGGGAAATAGGTATCTCCCTCCACCCGAGCATGAATTTTAGTCACAATCACTTCGTCAAGGTAGGGTTCAAAAGCCTGAAAAATTTGCTTCCCACCGAGAATATAAAGATTCTTTTCTTGAGCCTGATACCAGTCCAAGACAGACTGGACATCATGAAAGACAGTAACTCCATCTATCGTTTCTTCCGGGTTACGTGTCAAAATCAAGGTCTCCCGTTTTGGAAGCAAGCGACGTCCCATCCCATCAAAAGTCACACGCCCCATCAAGATGGCATGATTCAGAGTTGTTTCTTTAAAGTGTTGCAATTCTGCTGGCAAATACCAAGGCAGACGATTGTCCTTCCCAATCACACCCTCTTCATCCTGGGCCCAAATAGCTACGATTTTCTTAGTCATGCTTCCATCCTTTTCACTGATAGTACTATTTTATCAAAAAACTCGAAAAAAGACTGGTTTGGAATAGCTTATAAGATAGAAAAAATCTGTAAGAAATTTCCTACAGATTTATATATATTACTATTATTTCTTACAAACCAGGTGCTTGTCCAAGTTCTGCGGCAAGCATCCAGATTGTTTTATCAGTTTCAGTTTTAGCATCTGCAAAGATACCGTTTGTCACATCGTCACCTTCTTCATCAGTAACATCCAAACCTTTTTGGAAGAGTTCTGACAAGTAACGGTAGATAGCAAGGACACGTTCCAAGCTTTCTTCAACATTACGGTATTCACCAGCTTCTTCTTCGATTTCACTGTTTTGAAGGAATTCTGTCAATGTAGAGAATGGGCTACCACCAAGTGTAATCAAGCGTTCGCTGATTTCATCCAATTGACCATCAAGAGCTTCCATGTACTCATCCATTTTTGGATGCCATACAAGAAAACCACGACCACGCATGTACCAGTGTACTTGGTGCAAAGCCACATGGGCCACATACAAATCAGCAACAGCTTGGTTCAATACTTCCTTTGTTTTTGCCAATGCTACTGGCGCCGCTTTTGTCAATGATGTTACGTCTTTTACTGCTTCTTTTTTCAATTCTACCATTTTATTTTACCTCATTCATTATTATTTGTAACCACTTCTTAACGATTACTATCTTAGTATACTACTAAGTAAAACCAATAGCAAGCCAAATGACTCACATGAGAAAAGTTGCAATAGACTGATAATTTAAGATTTTTTAGAATAAAACCCAGTCACTTTCAAGCTCTCTTAACAGCGATGAAATAAAGAAAAGAGCATACAATTTGTAGACTCTCTTCTCAGTTTTACAGATTAATACCAGACGCTGACATCCACACGTCCTCGAATCCCTTTAAGAATGTCAGATGAAGTATATTGCCATCCTTTTTCTCCTGAATAATGAGGATTATTCCAATCAAGCGCATCCGTATAGGCTGCAACCCAGTTTACATGTTGTAAAATATTTGGATGATTCAAACGAGTTTGCAAAAGTTGACGATAGCTATAAACTTTCACATTTTGATAACCTGCTTTTTTCATGGTTTCCATATACTTATTGATGATTTTAACCCAAGTGTCAGTATCAGCCGGAGCTTTCTTAGATTTATTTTCATATTCCCAGTTTTCAACATCATAGTAAATTGGATAAGATAAGTTCATCTTGTATTTCTTCAAAAGTTCAATAGTCTGTTTGGCATCATTCTCAGCATCTGTTTCATTTTCTGCATAGGTATACAGATAGACACCATAAGGAATGCCTAGTCGATTAAATTCTTGAATATTATAAGCCAATTCCTTATCTTCTACACCGCTATATCCCAAACGAACAATAACGCCATCAACCCCATTTTCCTGAATAACCTTTTTCCAATCACTAATGCGGCCATTATGCTCACTGACATCAATAACCTTCTTAGCACGGTCAGTTCCGACCTGTTCTTCACGATGGTTAAAGAAATAACGGTGTCCGTTTCGATAAACCCAACCAACATTCAAGGCTTTCTTTTCTTTCAGTTCCCCTGAATCGGCAAAAGTATAACGAGTATCGTCCATGATTAGCTCACCTGTTGCCATAGCACCACTTTCAGTAAGATAGTAGTTTCCATGCCACTCGTCTTTAGCCATGTAACCCCACTTCTTGAAATAATACCACTTGCCATCAATCTTTTGCCACTGTTCATTAGCGTAAGAACCATCTGCCTTAAGATAGAAATAAGAAGAATAAGCTGGATCGTAAAGCCATTCGTTTTGCATCATGGCACCTTGACCATTCAAGAAATAATTTCCTTGCCACTGACTTTTAGCCATATAGCCCCATTTCTTGAAATAGTACCATTTGCCATTAATTTCCTGCCATTCTTGTTCTGCATAAGAACCATCTGCCTTGAGGTAGAACCAGCTATTATAATTGCTATCGTAAACCCATTCATTTTTAGCCATGTAACCACCTGCTTTGAGGTAGTAGTTCCCATGCCATTCTTTTTGAGCATAACGACCATCTGCTTTTATATAGAACCAGCTATTATAGGTAGTATCGAAAATCCACTCGCTCTTAGCTTTTGAACCATCTGCTTTTACATAGAAGTCACCTTCCCAGTGTGCTGATGTTGAATTTGGCTTACTTTCTTCTTTCTGACTACTAGCTCGCGTCTCTTTGACTTCTTCCTTTTTCTCTGGACGCTGACTAGAAGAAGTCTCAACCTTTTTTTCTTCTTCTTTTTGACTTGTAGTCGTTTCTGATTTCTTTTCTTCTATCTTACTAGAAGAAGCTTGAACACTGCTTTCTTCCGAAGATGCTTTCACTTCAGTTTCATTGGCAGCCACTTGATTGACAACCAATCCAAGCAAGAAGGCACTTGCTAATCCAATTTTCCCAATCTTTGTTTTCAATCTTTCCTCTCCTATAAAAAATGGAACAGACATCTGAATGCTGTTCCACCTAGCTTTTGCTACTGATTATTTTACAAAGTCAAGCAAAGCCAAGAAGCTTTCTGCTTCAAGTGACGCACCACCTACAAGGGCACCGTCAACGTCTGGGCAAGCCATATATGAAGCAACGTTTTCAGGTTTAACAGAACCACCGTATTGAACACGAACTTTGTCTGCAACTTCTTGACCGAAGTCAGCAGCTACAACGTCACGAACAACTTTACACATTTTTTGTGCATCATCTTGTGAAGCTGATTTACCAGTACCGATAGCCCAGATTGGCTCATAAGCGATAACTGATACAGCAACTTGTTCAGCTGTCAAACCAGCCAATGCAGCAGATACTTGAGCACCTACGAATTCAGCAGCTTTACCAGCTTCGTAAGTTTCAAGTGACTCACCACAACAGATGATTGGAAGCATACCGTTCGCAAAGATTGCTTTTGCTTTTTTGTTGATATCTTCGTCAGTTTCATGGAAGTAGTCACGGCGTTCTGAGTGACCGATAACAACGTAATCAGTACCGATTTCTTTCAAAACTTGTGGGCTTGTTTCACCAGTGAAAGCACCTGCATTTTCAAAGTAGCAGTTTTGAGCAGCAACTTTAAGGTTTGAGCCTTTTGCAGCAGTAAGAACAGTTGTCAAATCAAGAGCTGGAGCTGCGATACCTGCTTCAACAAGATCTGATGAAGGAAGTTTTGATGCAACTGCTTCAACGAATGCTTTAGCCTCTTCTGGATTTTTGTTCATTTTCCAGTTACCAGCGATAAATGGTTTACGTGACATTTCACATACCTCTTTTTTCAATTTATTTTCTACTTATTTTATCACAATTAGACACAGCTTGCAAATCTTACTCGGATTTCAAGCCTGCTTCCAACTATTAATCCTTCCAGAGATCCATAGCATTTCTAAAATCTGCAGATACCTGTGTCAACTGAGGATTGCTGGCTTCTCTCTCTGCCCGTTTAGCCTCGATTTGAGCCACACTCTTGATTCCTTCATGGCGCCAATTTCTCAAAATCGCCTGAATGTACTTCCAGTTTTGTTTTCCATTCAAAACAGCTTCACGGAGAGCTTCCTTAATCAAGTCAGCACTGGTCCCATCTTCTTTTAGTGTCTTGGTCAAATCCTCAATCTCAAAAGGAGTCAACAAGCGCCCCAACTCCTGCTGGAATGTTTCTACCAACTCCTTGAGCTGGTTTTGAGGTGTCAACTGGTCTGAACTCGAAGCAGTAGCTCCAAGCAAATTATCCAAACGTTCCAAGGCCAAACTAGCATCAAAAAGCAATTCGATTTCGCCATTTAATTCGATCGTTCGATACTGAAGCAGTCCCCTCTCTGTCAGATTGGAAATAGCCTGATTGACATCCGAAATTTCCTTGCCAATCCTTTCGGCAATCTGGCTTGGAGACATTTCTTCTAAGCCTGTCGTATTTTGCAAATAGAAAAATTGCCAGACTAGAAAATCGTCGCTAGAAGGAAAGAGTTCCTTAAAATGCAAGAGCAGGGCACTCGGTAAAACCAAGTTCCCTGATTTAAAAGCGTCTAAATATGTCATAATTCCTCTTATAAATACCCAAATGCAGATGCATCATCTTCTATTTTTCTCCAGTCAAAAGGGGTTTCCTGATAGACGGCATAGTTCACCCAGTTACTGAAAAAGAGGGCTGCTGATGAAGACCAACAAAGACAAGGTGTCTGGTTGACATCATCATCCTTAAAATAATTTTCTGGAATATGTGGGTCTAAACCTGCGTCACGATCCCTAAAATACTCTTTTGCCAAGGTATCACGATCATATTCCAAATGCCCAAAACTATAAATTTCTCGCAAATCACGACTGGCCAAAATCGAAACCCCAACCTGAAGACCCTCTGATAAAATCTCGAGATTGGTTTTGTTTAAGACCTCTTCTTTAGAAATCTCCGTGTGCCGAGAATGAGGGGATACATAGCTATCGTCAAAGCCTCTAAAAAGAAGATGACCTTCCTTTAAGGTGTCCTGAGGATAAATACCTGATAACTTACTGTCCATCTGGTATTTTTCCACTCCATAGCGCAGATAGAGTCCCGCCTGAGCCCCCCAGCAGATATGAAGGGTCGAATAGACATGGGTCTTGGACCACTCGATTACCTGACTGAATTCCTCCCAATAGTCCACTTCCTCAAATGGTAAATGCTCAACTGGAGCACCCGTGATAATCATCCCATCAAAATACTCATCCTTGACTTCAGGAAAGGTTTTATAGAATGTCTCCATGTGCTCTGAACGAGTTGTCTTAGAACGATGGCTTTCCATATAGAGAAAATCAATATCCAGTTGCAGGGGTGTATTCGCCAAATGGCGCAACAACTGGGTCTCTGTGACCATTTTCTGTGGCATGAGATTTAAAATTAAAATCTTCAAAGGACGGATATCTTGGTGGGCCGCACGTTGATCATCCATGACAAAGATGTTCTCTGTCCGTAAAATCTCAACAGCTGGTAATTTTTTATCAATTCGAATCGGCATAACCCTCTCCTAACTGTATTCTTTCAGGAATCATTGCATATGTTTGAAACTCTTCGAAAATCTCTTCAAACCGCGTCAACGTTGCCTTGCCGTAGATATGTTACTGACTTCGTCAGTTCTATCCACAACCTCAAAACAGTGTTTTGAGCTGACTACGTCAGTTCCATCTACAACCTCAAAACAGTGTTTTGAGCAACCTGCGGCTAGTTTCCTAGTTTGCTCTTTGATTTTCATTGAGTATGAAACTAAATCTCAAACACTTAGTCCTTTTATTATACTGCAAGAAGATATAGTTTTCAATTATAGTTTTTCTCTAACTAGCTATAGTCTATTTTTATATCCTAATGTAGAGAAAACAGCCCTAGGGACTGTTTTTCATTAATAATGCATAAGAACTTTGTAATCGTAGTCACCGATTTTTTCACGACCGTTCAATTCATCCAATTCAACAAGGAAGGCACAACCTGCTACAACACCACCAAGTTTTTCAATCATCTCGATGGTTGCCTTAACAGTTCCACCTGTTGCCAAGAGGTCATCCACGATAAGAACACGTTGACCTGGCTTAATGGCATCAGCATGCATAGTCAAGGTATCAACACCGTACTCTTTTTCATAGTCAGCAGAAATGACTTCGCGTGGCAATTTACCTGGTTTACGAACAGGTGCAAAACCAATTCCCAACTCAAAGGCAACTGGACAGCCCACGATAAAACCACGAGCCTCAGGTCCCACGATCATGTCGATTTTCTTGTCAGTAGCATACTGAACGATTTCACGAACAGCGTAGCTATAAGCATTTCCATCAGCCATCAAAGGACTGATATCACGGAAGGTAATCCCTTCCTTCGGATAATTTTCAATTGTTGCAATATAATCTTTTAAATTCATCTTTTTCTTTCTTTCAAAGTTTTTTACTCTCTATTATAGCATATTTTTTAAGAAAGAAGAAAGGAAAAGTTAACATCAATGATTATCTAACGATTTGACGATTTATGACTAGCCATCGCAATAAAGCCCAATTTCTGTTTATTCTTAGCAAACATTTTATACATAGTTAAAAACTGCTTTCTATTCTCCTTTTTACAAGCATTTACACAAATTTTCAAGGTTCCTAGCCAACCTTCGTCATAAATCATACCTGATAATTTCATTAATGTCATTTCACCAGTCAATACTTTCACATCACGATAACCTGATTCTATCATCACCTCTTCCCAACCATCTTGAGTTAAAGGACCTACATTTACATGAATTGCTTGTGACAGTTCCTGTCTGACAGACTCTTTAGCTTCCTTAAGAAGCACATCATGTGTCAAGAGAAGACCTTCAGGTTTTAAAACCCTTAGATATTCCATTACACATTTTTTCTTAGCTTGATCGGCTTGCATAGTCAGCATAGCTTCGTTTATAACAATATCAAAACTAGCATCTTCATAAGGAAGTTTCATTGCATTAGCTCTTTCAAAACTGATTAAATGAGCAACACCTGCCATTTCAGCAGATCTTTTAGCCACTTCTAAAGCTTGAGCATCCATATCAACAGCAGTTATCTTACAACCAAAACGCTGTGCCAACTCAATTGCTGTAGTTCCCCTATTACACGCAACCTCTAGTATTCTCTTTTCTTTTGAAAATCCTCCTTCTGCAATTAACCAATCTGTGGCTCGTTTCCCACCTGGACGTAAGCGTTTTTTCCCCAGTTTTGCTAAAAACTTATGACCTGCTTCTGACATTTGAACACCTCTATTTTTTATTCATTATAACATAAAATAATATTATCTGACAATTCTAATCTATTATTTGATAAACTAGAATCAAAAGCATACAAGCTGCCATGACTATAGCATAAATCTATTAATTAACTCTCTAGTTCGAATTCAATTGCTCACGTAGTTTACGCATATAGGTTCACTAGTAGATGGTAACCACGGAGTACTTACATCTCAGATGAATGACATGGCTGTTATCCTCAAAAAAGAAAGGACGAAATTTGTCCTTTCTAGATCTTAGCTGACTTCAACCCACTACACAGTTGACAAAGAGCCCGAAAAAACCTGATGAATCGAACGATTCATCAGGTTTAAACAGATATGTTTATTGCAAACAAATCATATCAATCAGAAAGCTTAGTCTTCTTTCTTCTTGCGAGCTACAAGACCAAATCCACTCAATACTCCGAGAAGTCCAAGTGCTGCAAGGTTAGCATGGTCTTCTGTACCAGTATTTGGCAATTCACGCTTAGCTTCAGCTTCTTTGACTGCTGTTGCTGGTACTGGTTGTGCTGGAGTAGCCGGTACTTGAGGTTTAGCTGGCTGTTCAGGCATTGCTGGAGTAGCTGGCTCAACTGGTTGTACTGGTTGACTTGGTTCAACTGGAGTTGGCATTTCAACTTTTCTGAAGATATGCTTGATAGTTCCAGCTGGATCAGTTACAGTTTTGACATATTCATAACCTGTAATTGTTCCTGGTTCTTTAGAACCTGGCTCAGTTGGTTTCAATGGATTTCCATTTTCATCCGTCCAAATCGTAGCACGATTGTTTGTAGGCTGAACATTTGGTTGTAAAGGTGATTTCTTCACTTTTCTGTAGATATGTTTAACTGTTCCATCTTTTTCTGTCACTGTTTCAACATATTCATATTCAGGAATATCTAGGACTGGTGATAACATATCGAATTCAAATCCTGGGATTACATTTCCTTCAGTATCTCTGATAAGTCCTTTTGGTTTTTCAACTGATGGAGTTGGCGCAGGAGTTGAAACTTTTTCGTAGACATGTTCTGTGTCTCCATTTGGAAGAGTCTTAGTTTCTACGAATCTGTACCCTGGGATATCTTTCTTAGGTTTTTCTCCTTCTTCTGTTGATTCTACTGGGTTATTGTCTTTGTCAACAGTAATAAGGTTACCATCTTTATCCTTGAATGTTGTAGTTACTGGTTCGTAAGTGTGAACTGTATCTCCTTTTGGAATAGTTGTTGTACTTACTAGTTTGTAACCTGGAATGTTCTTAGGTTCTTTTGTTCCTTCTTCAATTTCAGTTCCTGGAATTGGGTGACCAGCTTTATCTACGTATCTTGTCGTTACTTTTTCGTATACATATTCTGTATCACCATTTGGAAGTTTACGAGTTTCTACTACTTTGTATCCTGGGATATTCTTAGGCTCTTTTGCTCCTTCTTCTGTTGTTGTTCCTGGGATTGGGTTACCGTTCTTATCTACGTGTTTAGTTGTTACTGGTTCGTAGATATGTTTCGTATTCCCTTTTTCATCCGTTTCAGTCTTCACAACTTTGTATCCTGGAATAGTTTCTGATGGGTTCTTACCATCTTTAGATGGGATAAGTTCAGTCTCTTTACCATCTTTTCCTACTACTACAAATTTAGTATCAGGATGTACTGTTGGTGTGTAAGAAGCTTTGATTGTTTTACCGTTTTTATCTTTACGTACAACTTCTACTGGAGTAGCTTTTCCTACGAAGTTTGGTTCTGGAGTAAATGTTACTTTACCATCTTTATCGATTGTGTAAGTCCCTTCTCCTGGTACTTCTTTAGTTGTTGATCCATCTTTAAACGTTGGAGCTACTGTAGTGTCTACATCACCTTTGAATACTGGAGTATTAGATTGAGGTTGTCCTTTAGCACCTTCAGATACTACGTTTTCTGTAGTTGTTTTACCTAATACTGTCGGTGTGTATTGAGCTGTTACTGGTGTTCCATTTTCGTCAACACGTTTAACTGTTACACCTTTAGCTTTTCCTACGAAGTCTTTTTCTGGAGTGAAGGTTACTTTACCGTTCTTATCGATTGTGTAAGTTCCTTCTCCTGGTACGACTACCTTACCTTCTGGATCTGCACCTTCTAGAGCTGGAGCCACATTTTCATCGATTGGCACAACCACTGTTTTACCATTCACTTTAGTAGTTCCTGCTGTGAATACTGGAGTCTCAGATTGTTCTTGACCTTTATCACCGATTGATGTTACGTCTTTAGAACTTGGTGTTACTGGTAATACAACTGGAGTGTACTTAGCTGTTACTGGTGTTCCATTTATATCTTCACGTTTAACAGTTACACCTGTCGCTTGACCAGTGAAATCTTTATTTGGAGTAAATGTTACAGTTCCATCTGGAGTAACTGTGTAAGTTCCTTCTCCTTCGATAGTTACAGAATCAACTGGGTCTCCTGTTTTCGGATCTACTAGTTTAGCTGGTTTATCAGATAATTCTACAGTTTTTTCTACATTGTTAACGGTTGTTTTACCTGCTGTGAATTCTGGTTTACCAGTTTGTTTAGCACCTTGTACATCAGTTGTTGTTACACCTTCTGCTTTTGGTGTTACTGGTTTAACTGTTGGCGTGTATTTAGCTGTTACTTCTGTACCATTTGTGTCAGTACGTTTAACTGTCACTCCGCTAGCTTTACCTGTAAATTGTGGTTCTGGAGTGAATGTTACTACACCATTTTCAATTGTGTATGTTCCTTCTCCTGGTACTGTTACTGAATCTACTGATTCTCCAGTTTTTGGATCTACTAATTTAGCTGGTTCATCAGATAATTCTACAGTTACTTCTTTACTGTTAACTGTTGTTTTACCTGCTGTGAATACTGGAGTTCCAGTTTGTTTCGCACCTTGTACATCTTCAGATACTACGTCATCTGATGTTGGTGTTACTGGTTTAACTGTCGGTGTGTATTTAGCTGTTGCTGGAGTACCGTTCGTATCTTTACGTTGAACTTCAACACCTTCAGCTTTACCTGTGAAGTTTGGTTCTGGTTTGAATGTTACTTCACCAGTTTCTGGATTGATTGTGTAAGTTCCTTCTCCTGGTACTTCTACTGAAGTTTCATCAGTTGGTTCACCAGTTTCTGGATCGATTAATTTAGCTGGTACAGTTGGGTCGATTGGAGCTTTTTCGTGTCCTTCTGTGAATGTTGGAGTTCCGCTTTGCTCTTGACCTTGCGCACCTTCAGAAGTTGTTCCTTTAGCAGTTGGTTTAACAGGCGTGATATTTGGAGTGTAAGTTGTTGTTACAGCTGTTCCGTTTTTATCTTTCGCTTGAACTGTTACTGGCTGAACTGGACCTGCGTAAGTTTTATCTGTTGGAGTGAATACTGCAACTGGATCTTTACCATCTTCTGTTTTAAGAGTGTATTTACCAATTACATTTCCTTTTGAATCTTTAGCTGGTACTTCTGGTGCTGGTTGTCCATTTTCATCTAATAATGTATAAGTATCTGGATCAATATCTACAGATTTTTCTGTTTTAGCTCCTGTTACCGGGTCTTTAACAACTGCTGAACCACCTGTGAATTTAACCGTTTGTTCTTGTGCTTGACCTTGAATGTCTGAAGATACTGACGGTTCTGCTTTTGGAGAAGTTCCAACCACCGTTGGTGTAAATGTACCAGTTGCTGATGTTCCATTTGTATCAACACGTTTTACAGTTACACCTTTAGTTTTTCCTACGAAATCTGGTTTTGGTTTAAAGTGAACCGTTCCATCTGGATCTACTCTGTATGTTCCTTCATCTGTTACAACTTCAGTAACTTCTTGACCTGTAGTTGGATCAATTAGTTTAGCTGGAACAGTTTCATCGATAGGCACTTCTTTTTCTACACCATCAATATTTGCTTTACCACCATGGAATTTCGGTGTTCCACTTTGTTCTGCACCTTGAATATCCGCAGTTGTTACATCGTCTCCTTCTGGGTCAGCAGGTACTACTACCGCTGTGTAGTCACCTGTTACAGGTGTTCCGTTTGTATCTTTACGTTGAACTTTGATTGGTGTTCCTTTTCCTGTGAATTGAGGATCTGGTGTAAATGTTACTTCTCCAGTTTCTGGATTAACTGTATAAGTTCCTTCTCCATCAATTGTTACAGAGTCTACTGGTTGACCAGTTTTTGGATCGATTAATTTAGCTGGTTCTTTAGTATCAATAGGAACTTCTACTTCTTTTCCATCAATGATTGTTTTACCAGGTTTAAATTCAGGAGTACCTTTTTGTTCCGCTCCTTGGATATCTTTTGTGAATGTATCTACACCTTTTGGTGTTACTGGTTTAACAGTTGGTGTGTAAGTAGCTGTTGTTGGAGTTCCATTTGCATCTTTGGCTTGAACTGTTGCTGGTACTGGAGTACCCGTAAAGTCTTTATTTGGTGTGAATGTTACTTTACCTGTTGTTGGATCGATTGTGTATGTACCAACTTCTTTTCCGTTAGCGTCTTTTGCTGGAATTGTTGTTTCATCAGTTGGTTGTCCAGTAGCTGGATCGATGAGTTTAGCTGGTTGATCCGCATCGATCTTCATAGGAACTTTAGCATCACCTGGTGTGAATGTTGGAGTTCCTGCTTGAGGTTGTCCTTGTGCACCTTCAGTCGCTTTTGGCGCTCCTGTTGGTTCTACTGGAGTGATGTTTGGAGTGTAAGTTGTAGTTACTGGAGTTCCGTTTGTGTCTTTAGCTTGGATCGTAACTGGTGCAACTTCACCTGCATATGTTTTATCAGTTGGTGTAAATACCGCAGTTGCTTTACCGTCTACAACTTTAAGTGTGTAAGTACCGATAACATCTCCTGCTGGGTTTTTAGCTGGTACTGATTCTACCGGTTGTCCATTTTCATCCAATAGTTTGTATGAAGTAGTATCGATTGGCACTTCTTTTTCAACACCATTAACTGTTGCTTTACCAGGTTTGAAGGTTACTTCTTTCGATTGTTCAACACCTTGTACATCTGTTGTTTCAGCTGGTGAAGCAGTTGGTGTTACACCTACGATAGATGGAGTGTAAGTTGTTGAAACTTTTGTTCCATTTTCATCTTCTGCTTGAACCTTAGCTGGTTGTACTTTACCTTTGTATTCTTTTTTAGTTGGTGTGAATGTTACTTTGTTAGTACCTGGGTCAATTGTGTATTCCCCTACTTTGTTTCCTTCTGGATCTAAAGCATCTACTGGAGTCCCTGCCGCTACTGGGTTACCTGAAGCATCAAGAAGAACCGCTGAGTTAGCTTTGATTGGTACTGATTTTTTCTTACCTTCGATTGTAGTTTCACCTTGGGTGAATGTTACAGTTCCATCTTGTACTTCACCTTGGATACCTGAAGATTCTGCTGGTGTTGCTGTTGGTGTTACACCTACGATGTGTGGAGTGTAAGTAGTGTTTACTTTCGTTCCGTTTTTATCTTCTGCTTGAACTTTAGCTGGAGTTACTTTACCAGTGTAAGTTTTGTCAGTTGGTGTAAATGTTACTTCACCTGTAGCTGGGTTTACTGTGTATTCCCCTACTTTATTACCTTTTTCATCTAAAGCATCTACTGGTCCATTTGCTTCTGTTCCATCTGGATTTAATAGTTTTACAGAATTTTCTTTAATTGGTACTTCTGCATTTCCTGCTGTGAATGTAGGAGTTCCTTTTTGAGTCTCACCTTGTACACCTGCTGAATCTGCTGGTTTAGCTATTGGTTCTACAGCAGTTACAGTTGGTGTGTATTTTGTAGTAGCTGTCGCAGTTACAGGTTGGCCATCTTTATCTTGACCTACTGGTGCTGTTAATGTTACGTCAACACCTGAAGCAGTTCCTTTAAAGGTTGGAAGTGGTTGGAATTTAACTTCTCCAGTTGCTGTATCGATTGTGTAAGTTCCTTCTCCATCTACAGTTACAGAGTCAACTTTATCGCCAGTTTTTGGATCTACTAATTTAGCTGGATAAGTAGCACTTGGTGTTACCGGTGTAGCTGAATCACCTTCGGTTTTAAATGTTGGTGTTTTCTTCTGTTCTTTACCTTGTACATCTGTTGATTCTTCTGGATCTGCAGTGATTTCTTTCGGAGTTACTGTTGGAATGTAGACAGCATCCATAGTCTTAGTTGTACCTGCTGAGTGACTACCATCATTGATGTTTTCAAGTCCATTTTGGTTTGTCAATGCAGTCCATCCAGTTGATTGACCATTTGAGTCTACAGCACGTAATACGATACCATCAGCTTTTCCTACGAAGTTAGCTTCTGGAGTGAAAGTAATCTTGTCATCTGTTACTGTGTATGTACCTTGACCTGCTTTAGTGTAAGTTTTTGTTAATGATCCATCTGGGTTAACAATCATTACACCTTCAGATTGAACTTTCTTAGTAGTTTCAGCACTAATTACATTACTTTGTTCAGTGTAGTGAATCTTACCGTATGAGTTGAATGTAGTTTTACCATTGTTAGAACCTAAGTCAGATGCATCATCACCTGATGGACGTGTTCTGAATTCGATACCTACTGATTGAGTTTCACCTTGTTTACCAGTAGTTTCTTCTTTATCTCCACGTGGTGGATGCGCTACTTGGATTTGGTTATCTTCAACTTCCCCTGAGTATGCAATTCCATTTGGTCTTTCTACTTGAGCTTCGTCTTTAGCGATACGAACACGGAAGTTTACTACATCTTTACTAGTATCAATTACTTGAGTATTCTTAAATGTTAATTCTACAATTTGGTTATTTCCATTTACTTGTACGGTATCTGATTGTTCACCTTCATCAAATTTACCATTTCCGTTAAAGTCGATAAATCCACGCACATAAGCTGGTGCAACTGTATCTGTGTACTTATCATTACCATTTGCTGAAGCGTAAAGTTTTACTTTATAAGTGTTATCTGGTCCTTGGATGAATTTAACCTCTGGTTGTCCAGTATCTACGTTAGTGTGTACATGTTCTTCTGAGATTAATTGATCTACACCTTCATCTCCAGTTTCTGTTGCATCATCAGAACCTATTCCACGTACACGAGTACCCGGTGCAGAGTCGATATCCGCTTTTACTTTACCTAAGTATGGTTGTTGAATTTGTTTAATTGCTTTTGTATCATAATCAATAGATTGTGTTCTTAAGTAGTGTTCAGCCATTCCATAAGATTCTGGAAGATCCCCAAAGTCTGAGAACTTAATACCGATCATAGAAGACTGTTGTCCAGAAGACATAATATAAAATCCTACTTCAGTTACGTTTGCTGTAGATAATACCGGAGTTCCTGCTCCACCGTTGTTACGGTATCCACCGAATACTTGAGAGCCAAGACCAGCAGTAGCAGCATCAGGTGTTGCAAATTTTTCACCACTTAGAGCATTATAGAATTTTTCATCTTGCCATTTAAGGATAGCAGTTTTACCACCATTCATATCTTTAAATTTATCAAGTGGAACATAAGCATTTTTATTTGAACTATAACCAACAATCGCAGCTAAGTCCCATGGAGTACCATTAGTTGTATAAATTTCAGACTCAAGTGTCCCGATATCTTCCCCAGATGTCATAACGATACCAGGTTTTACAGGTTTACCGTTATAAGTCGCTGTTACATCGAATTTAACCCCAGCAGCTTGACCGTTTTTCGGTTGACCTGCAGGATTTGTTCCTGCGATTGTTGTTTTAGCTTTACCAGATGTCAGACCAGCATTAGCAACGTGAGTATATCTATTTTGAGGATTCGCTCCAAGTCCTGTTGCTCCATTTTCTGGATTAAATTTATTTTCTTTATCCGGTTGATAAGAACTTTCTAAATCCGTTCCCGCTACACGGTTTTTGAATGTTTCAGTTGATTCAAATGGTTTTAGTTCCTTAACTTTCATCGTAACGATATAACCAGGAATCAATTCTTTTGTATATGTAGAACCGATTTGAAGTTGGTTAGATGCATTTAGATTTGTCCATGCACTTGTATCTCCAAAGTCTAACCATTGAATTTGATCATTTAGATCTTTAATTTCTTTTAAGTTATCTTCTTTCGTTTTAACTTTGATATCTGATAATGAAGAATATCCATGATCTTCTAACCATTTTTTCCCTGTTTCAGTACTTGCATCTTTAAGAGCTGTTGTTTGCGCTTCTGCCAAGTTTACTGCAAATTTACCATCACGACCGATTCCTGCGTTTTTCAACTCGTTGTAAACTGCAAGAATTGATTCGTTAAGACGTTCCAATTGAGCATCTACTTGCTCTTTTGTGACACTCTTATCTGCAAGAAGAGCTTTTGTTTCAGCAAGAACTGCTTGGTTTTTAGCGACCGCTGCTGTAACTGCTGCCTTGTTTTCTTCTTTCACATCAGCCTTAGCAAGTTCAGTCTCAGCCAATTTGTTAGTTACTTCAGCTTCTGATGATACTTGTGTAAGTGTTGTTGTTGCGACTGAAAGAGATTTTTCAGCTGGAGTAGTAGTTTTTTCTGCTTCAGCTTTTGCTGCTTCCTTATCAGCTGCTTCTTTCTTTTCTAAGCCAGCCGCATCAGACTCAGCCACTACTGTGCTCAAAGCTACGACAGTTTCAACTTGTTTGTCTACTTCTACTTGACTAGCATCTGCTTTTGCAAGAGTCGCTTTAGCTGTTGCCAATACATCCTTAGCTGAACTTACTACTGAAGCGTCTGCGTATTTAGCGTTAGAAAGTTTAGATTCTAAAGCAGCAACTTTAGCTTCAAGTGTAGCTTTATTTGCTACTTTAACTTCAGGTTTCACTTCTGTAGCTGTTTCAGTTTCTGGTTTTACAGTTTCTACTGTTTCAGCTTTAGCCGTTGCTCCATTCTCTTCAGTATTAGGTGATACTACTGCCACATCAGAAACATTTCCATTGATCACTGTTTCTGAGGCTGATACCGCACCATTTCCAAGGAACATCAAACCAGCTGCAATAGCAACTGATGCTGCTCCAAAGCTATATTTACGAATACCGTAACGAATGTACTTTTCTGTTCTAAAATCTTGTTGTTGTTTGCCTTTCATTGAGACTAACAACCTCCTTTTGTTTTATATCATGTTCATAGATATAGTAAAAATTAAAGTTCCTTCATTTCATTCATAAATAAAGGAATTCTTCCGTATACTACTTTTATTTCGAAACATGTATATTCATTCTATCACACTAGCTGTCAATATTCAATTTATTTGCTTGAAAACAACATGAAAATTTCAATTTTTATCTATGTCATTCTCTAAAAAATAGTAAAAATTGTCTGAATTATATAAAAAAATCTACATTTTTTAACTTTTTCCACTATTTTTTGACATTTCAACATATTTTCGAATCCGCTTTCGTTGTATAAATATATATTATTTTGAATTTAATTCCATCAATCTATATTTCATTTTTTGTATATTTATCAATTAAATCCGTTTATTTTTTTCCAAAAATCTTTTATCGTCTGTATTTTGATATTTAAAAGTATATTGAATGCCAGTCTCAGATAAATTCATTTAGAATTTCTGATTTAGCTGTTAAAAATTCTCATTTAAAGTTGGCTAAGAGCTAAAAAACCGATGAAATGAATCATCGGTTTTCTATTTGATGTGAATTAGATTAACTAATTACAAATTAATTAACTTAATCTTCCTTCTTCTTACGAGCGACAAGACCAAATCCACTCAAGACTCCAAGAAGTCCAAGTGCTGCAAGGCTAGCATTGTCTTCTGTACCAGTATTTGGCAACTCTTTTTGACCTTCAACATATTTAGGTGTTGCTGGTTGTTTTGGTTGCTCAGGTGCTGCTGGCATATCTGGAGTTACTGGTTTCTCAGGGCTTGTTGGCTCTTGTGGAGAAACTGGTTGACTTGGCTCAACCGGTGTTGGAGTTGGCATCTCAACTTTACGGAAGATATGTCTGATATTTCCATTTGGATCTGTCACAGTCTTGACATATTCGTAACCTGGAATTGTTCCTGGTTCTTTAGAACCTGGTTCCGTTGGTTTCAATGGATTACCTTTCTCATCTGTCCAAGTCGTTGTAGTTTCTTTACCTGGATTTGGTTGAGGAGTATATGGTGTTGAAATCTTCTCGTAAACGTGCTCGAAGTCTCCATTTGGAAGTTTCTTAGTTTCTACGAAGCGGTAACCTGGAATTTCTTTCTTAGGTTGGTCCCCTTCTTCACTTGGATAGTTAGGAATTTCTTTGCCTTCCTTATCCTTGAATGAAGTTTTCACTTTTTCGTAGATGTGTTTTGTATTTCCATCGTTATCCGTTACAGTCTCCACAAATCTGTATCCTGGAATTTCTTTCTTAGGAGTTGTTCCATCTTCACTTGGGTATCCTGGAATTTCTTTGCCTTCTTTATCTCTGAAGATAGTGTCTGGGCGTACTGTTGGTGTGTAAGATGCAAAAATTGTTTTACCGTTTTTATCTTTTCTTACAACTGTTACGCTGTTTGCTGTACCCACGAATTCTGGTTCTGGTGTGAATGTTACTTTTCCGTTCGGATCGATAGTGTAAGTTCCTTGACCTGGTACTACTTTTGTAGTTTTTCCGTCTTCGAATGTTGGTGGCACCTCTTTATCAATATCTCCTTCAAATACTGGAGTATTTGATTGAGGTTTACCTTTTGGTCCTTCAGATTCTACATCTTTAGTTGATGTTGCTCCTAGAACTGTTGGTGTGTATTTAGCTGTTACTGGTGTTCCATTTTTATCAACACGTTTAACAGTTACACCTTTTGTTACACCTACGAAGTCTTTTTCTGGAGTGAATGTTACTTTTCCGTCTTTATCGACAGTGTATGTTCCTTCTCCTGGTACTACTTTTGTAGTTGAACCGTCTTCGAATGTCGCTGGTACATCATTATCGATTTCTACTGTTTTCTTCTTACCATTTACAGTTTCTGAACCACCTTTAAAGATTGGTGTTCCTTCTTGAGGTGTGTTCTTAGGTCCAACTGATGTTACATCTTCTCCAGATGGTGATACTGGGATTACTGTTGGTGTGTATTTGGCTGTTACTGGTGTTCCGTTTTTGTCAACACGTTTAACAGTTACACCTGTTGCTACACCTGTGAATTTTGGTTCTGGTACGAATGTTACAGTTCCATCTGGTGCTACAGTGTATGTACCTTCGTTTGGTACTACTTTTGTAGTTGATCCATCTTCAAATGTTGCTGGTTTAGTTTCATCGATTTCTACTGTTTCTTCTTTATTGTTAACAGTAGTTTTTCCACCTGTGAATGTTGGTTTTCCTGTTTGAGTTTCACCTTGAAGATCTTTAGACTTAGCTTCTTTACCTGTCGGTGTTACTCCTACAACTGTTGGTGTATATGTTGATTCAGCTGGTGTTCCGTTTTTGTCGACACGTTGGATAGATACACCTGTTCCACGTCCTGTGAAGTTTGGTTCTGGTGTGAATGTTACTTCTCCAGAGTTCGGATCAATTGTGTATGTTCCTTCGTTTGGTACTTTAATCGTAGTTTCATCCGTTGGTTGTCCAGTTGCTGGATCTACGAATTTAGCTGGTTTTGTAGTATCAATTTCGACTGTTTTTTCTTCTCCATTAACGGTTGTTTTACCTGGTGTGAAGTTTGGAGTTGCTTTTTGCGTTGCTCCTTGGATACCTACAGTAGTTTTTTCTTCACCTGTTGGTGTTACTGGTACTACAGTTGGTGTATAAGTCGCTGTTGCTGGTGTTCCGTTTTTATCAACACGTTGAACTTTGATTCCTGAAGTTTTACCTGTGAATTTTGGTTCTGGTGTAAATGTTACTTCTCCAGTTTGCGGATCGATTGTGTACGTTCCTTCTCCTGGTACTTTTACAGTTGTTTCAGATGTTGGTTGTCCAGTTGTTGGATCTACCAATTTAGCTGGTTTTGTAGTATCAATTTCGACTGTTTCTTCTTTATTGTTAACAGTAGTTTTACCACCTGTGAATGTTGGAGTTGATTTTTGTGGTGCACCTTGGATATCTTGTGTTTCTTTTTCATCACCTTTTGGTGTTACTGGTTTAACAAATGGAGTGTATTTACCATTTACTGGTGTCCCGTTCGTATCTTCACGTTGAACTTCGATTCCTTTAGCCTCACCAGTGAAGTTTGGTTCTGGTGTGAATGTTACTTTTCCTTTATCGTCAATTACATACTTACCTTCTCCTGGAACTATAACAGTTTTTTCTTCTGTTGGTTTACCAGTTGTTGGATCTACTAATTTAGGTGCTTTCTCTAAATTAATAGGTACTTTTTTATCACCTTCTGTAAATGTTGGTGTACCTTCTTGTTCTTTACCTTGGATTCCTTCTGAAGTTACTGGAGTCGCTGTTGGTTTTACCGGTGTGATGTATGGTGTGTAAGTAGTTTCTACTGTGATACCATTTTCATCCGCTGCTTGAACACGTACTGGCTGTACTTCTCCGTAGTATGTTGCATTAGGTGTTAATACTCCGACAGCTTTACCGTCTACTACTTCAAGAGTGAATTCCCCGATGACATTACCTTTTGGATCTTTTGCAGGAACTTTTGTAGCTGGTTGTCCATTTTCGTCTAATAATGTATATGAATTTGGATCAATCGGTACAGTTTTCTTAGTAGCTTCTTTTACCTCTGGGTGGTCGATATCCGGTACAGTCGTTTTATCTACCACACTATCGATGAATGTCACAGGTTGTTTTTGAACTTGACCTTGAACATCTTGTGATGTAGCTGGTTGTGCTTTTGGTTTAGCTCCGATAACGATTGGACGGTATTTACCAATAGCTGGTTGTCCAAGTTTATCAACACGTTGAACGATTACCCCTTTAGCTTCACCAACAAATGTTTTCTCAGGAACGAATTTCACTGTTCCGTCTTCTTTAAGAGTATAAACTCCTTCTCCCTCAACAGTAATTGGAGTTCCTACTGCTATTGGTTGTTTTGTAGCTGGATCAAGTACTACTGGAGCAACATTTTCATCGATGTCTACTTTTTTCTCTTCTCCACCGATTTCTACTGTCCCACCTTTGAACTTAGGTTTTCCATTTTGTTCTTGACCTTGGATATCTGCAGAGATTACATCCCATCCTGTTGGTGTTACTGGATGAACAACTGCTGTATATTCTCCACGAGCTGGTGTTCCGTTTTTGTCTTTACGGATAACTGTTAATGTTGTACCTTTACCTGCGAATGTTTTTTCTGGTACGAATGTTACTGTTCCATCTGGAGCTACTGTGTAAGTACCTTGTCCTTCGATTGTCTTAGTTGTTGAACCATCTTCGAATGTTGCTGGTACAGTATCATCCATCGGTACAGATTCTTCTTTACCATTGACTGTTGTTTTACCACCTTCAAAGTCTGGTTTTCCACTTTGAGTCGCACCTTGAATGTCTTCTGTAAATGCAACTTTACCAATTGGAGTTACTGGTTTAACCGTTGGTGTATAAGTCGCTGCTGCTGGTGTTCCATTCGCATCTTTTACTTCTACTGTTGCTGGTACTGGAGTACCTACGAAGTCTTTATTCGGTGTGAATGTTACTTTACCTGTTGTTGGGTCAATTGTATACGTACCAACTTGTTTTCCTGTTGCATCTTTAGCTGGAATTGTTGGTTCATCTGTTGGTTTTCCTGTTGTTGGATCTACTAATTTAGCAGGTTGAGTTGCATCAATCTTAATTGGAGCAACTGGGTTACCTTGCGTAAATGTTGGAGTTCCTTCTTGAGGTGAACCTTGAATTCCTTCTGTACTTGCTGGAGTTCCTGTTGGTGTTACCGGTGTAATGTTCGGTGTATAAGTTGTTGTTACAGGAGTTCCGTTTTTATCTTTTGCTTGTACCGTTACTGGTTCTACTTTACCAACATATGTTTTGTCAGTTGGTGTAAATACTGCAACTGCTTTTCCATCTACATTCTTAACAGTGTAAGTACCTACTACTTTTCCTGTAGCGTCTTTAGCTGGTACTTCTGTAGCTGGGTTGCCATTTTCATCTAATAATGTGTATGTTGTTGGATCGATTGGTACTTTTTTCTCAATACCATCGATTGTTGTTTTCGAATCGTTAAATGTTACTGGTTGCTCTTGAGTTGCACCTTGTACATCTGTTGAAGTTGCTGCTTCTGCAGTTGGAGTTGCAGGTTCTACTACTGGAGTGTATTTTCCTTTAGCAGATACTTCTACAGCATTTCCTTCTTTATCCGTTGCATTAGCTGTTACTTTTACATCTACACCTTGAGCTGTTCCTGTAAATGTTGGAAGTGGAGTAAATGTTACAACACCTGATGTTGGATCAATTGTATAAGTTCCTTCGTTTGGAACAACAACTTTCCCTTCAGTATCAGCACCTTCTAATGAGTACTTAGATGTTGTTAAGTCAACATTTGTACCATCAGGAGTGTTCTCTGGAGTATTTAGTTTTGAGAATCGTTCATTTCCTGGTTTAGAAGTTTGGACTGCTCCTTGAACATCTTTTGTAGTATCATCGTTACCTTTAACACCATAAACTGTTGGTGTGTAAGTAGTTGATGCTTCTACTGTTACTGGTTTACCATCATCTCCTGGAATTGTTACATTCGCCGCTACCGAAATTGGTTTAGCAGTTCCGATATATCCTTGAGCTGGTGTGAACGTTACTTTTCCTGTTGTTGGATCTACGGTATAAGTTCCTTCATCTGTAGTTACAGAGTCTTTTTTCTCTCCTGTTGCTGGATCTACTAGTTTGTAATCAGATACTGTAGAGTTTTCAGGAAGACCAGTCTTGAATCCTTTTTCCATTGTATCGCTTTGAGGAGTGTCTTGGGCACCACCTGAAATTTCTGGTTTCGGTACAACGATGTAGTAAGTTGTTTCTGCTACTGCATCATCCGTCACTTCACCTGAATCACTTCCGCCTACTGTTGGAGTTGTTACAACACCGTTTGAGTCAACAGAATGAACCGTTACTTTATAACTACCATATTGACCTAATGTGTAAGCTGCGATTTCTGGATTTGCTAAGTTTGCTGCTGCAGCTGTTTTAAGTGCTGTACGAGCTGTTTCTACCGCTTTTTCAGCTTCTAAAGCTGCAGTACGCGCCGTTTCTACTTCAGTATTTTTTGCTGAAAGATTTGCTTTAGCTGTTTCTAATTGTGCTTCTACAGATGCTTTAAACTCTTTGGCATGCGCAAGTCTTCTCTCTGCTAATTCTTGAGCCGTTGGAGAAATAGTACGTAGTTTTAAGTTATCTAATGCTTTTTGAGCATCATCTGCTATTCTTGAAGCACGATCCAATAGTTCTTGAGCATGAGCTAATTCATTTTGAGTATCTTGTTGTTCTTTTACAGCTGTTGCTGCCGCTTTTGTTTTTTCTGCTGCTGTACGTTGAGCTGCAATATATGCTGCTTCTTCTGCTTTTGCCGCATCGAATACTTTTTGGCTTCCGTCTGGTGCAGTTACTGTTACTTTTGTTTTAATAGTATCAGAATCTGTAGCTGATGTTTTATCATCGATTGTATCCGCAAATGCTACATTTGCTTTAGTTGACTTAATCAAGTCTACTGATGCATCTTTTGCTTCTGAATAACTTGTTGAAGTTCCTGTAGGTTTAGCATTTTGAATTGATGCTACATCTGTAGAAGATGCTTCACGGTATGAAATATATCCTTTAAATCCTGATGCAGTCTCAACTTCCCAACCAGCATTTGATTCTTTAGCTGTTACCGCTGTTCCGTCAGAAGATGTCCATTGGTTTGTTACTGAGTCATAACTCACTGTAACTACCATTCCTTGTTCTGAAGATGTGTTATCTTTTTTAACTAGAGTTTCTGTACGTGTAACATCACCTACTGCTGTTACCTCACCATTTTTACGGATTTCAGCAATCTTGTCCACTAAGGTTGACGCTGAAGATGTTGTATTCCATGTACGTTCAAACTCATAAACAACGAACTTAACATCACCATTTGCTTGAGCATCTGTATAAACACGACGTTCAATAAGCGTTGATGTGCCATTACCATTGTCTTTTAGTTCATAAGCTTTTTCAGTCGGTAAAGAATATTTACCTGTTGCATGGTTAAATTCCGCTTTATACGTATTCCCTGCCGCGTCAGTTACCATAGCAAATTCACGTTGGATGTTTGCTTTTACCTTATCAGTTGTGGCTTTTGCTGCAATACTATCAACACCAACGTATTTTGTAGATTCTGGAGTTACAGTTAAATTAACAGTCGAATCTCCTGTTGTTGAAGCTGCTCCCAACACTGCACCTTCTTGTAACGCAGTGTTTGTAGTACCTGCTGCAACTGTCCAGTTACCATCTTTAACTACAAGTTTTGTAACTGTTCCATCTGGCATTGTAATTTCAGCTTTGTTAGCACCTTTTGAAATTGTCACAGGTACATTTGTTGCATATGCTTCTACATTCTTAACAGTAATTTTAGGTGCTACTGCGATTGTAATATTTTCATGAGCTTCTTGACCATACATATTCCAATCCTGATTTTTCGCATTGGTTGTATTATTATAGTCTTTGGCATAAACAGCCGCTGTGAAAATTCCAGCTTCACTTGCTGTTCCAGTAATATCTCCGGTTTTTGGATCGTAATTTAATCCTGGTACAACATCATTAATTGAAGTTTTACTTCCTGTATATGTACCATTCAATGCTGTATGAGCTGTAACAGTTTGTGGTCCGTTCTCGGTATCTACTTTAGATCCATCGACTGCAGTAAAGGTTGCTCCAGTCGTGCCTCCAGGAGCAGTTTTTGAACCGGCAACAACTTTTTCTCCATTTTTTCTGTATACATAACCAGTTCTTTCATCACGACTCATTCCATCGTTATCAACATATTTGATATTATGATTAACTTGGTCGCCTATTGTTACTAATTTTGATTTTCCTTGAATAACTGGTGCAGATGAATCTTGCCATCCTACCCATCCAGCTGTTAAGTCTCTGAAAGTAACTTGCTGAGTAGCTCCGTCTTTTTCTACAGTTAGGATATAACGCATGTCATATACACCGTTTTGAAGAGATGATGCTACATATCCTTCCACAGTATCTTTATCAGCATTATAACCTAATCCTGGTGGTAAGTTGCTCGCTTCAATTTTCGCAATTGTGTATCCTGCAGCAGTTGCCTCTGGTGATAAACTAAAGCGTTTTTTTACATCTGTAAGATATACATAGTGATTTCCTTGTTCAAAAGTATAACCATAGATTTCTGTAGCTAGATACTCATAAGCACCTCCTGCTCCCCATGTTGTTTTCCCATTAGCTTTTCCTGTAGCACGAATTTTACCTTTCCATAATTCTGCTTCACGACCAAGCTTTTGAGCTTCTGTTTTTGATAAAGGAATATCAGTACGTCCACTAATACCAGCTTGTCCACTATTAGCCGCTGGTACATCAGTGTTCTCAGATTGATAACCATGAACATAAACTTTATAGTTAGCGTTACCATCTAGTACTTTGTAAGATTTACCTGTAGAACCAAGAAATTCTCCATTTTCTTTTCTTAATTCTGTAGAAGAAGCTGTGTATCCTTCATTAGCTGAAAGAGCTACTGAGAATTTCCCATCACGGCCAATCCCATTTCGTTTCAACTCATCATAAACTGCTTGGATAGACTCATTCAAACGGTTTAATTGAGCATCTACTTGTTCTTTTGTCAAGCTCTTATCTGCCAAGAGTTTGTTCGTTTCTGCAAGGACAGCTTGGTTCTTAGCAACTGCAGCCTCGATTGCAGCTTTGCCTTCAGCAGCAAGATCCTTCTTGTTCATTTCTGAATAAGCTAATTGACTAGTAACTTCTGCTTCAGATGAAACTTGGCTCAAAATCTTTGTATCTACTGCAGGAGTTTCTTGTTTCGGGTTAGCCGCTTCTTCTTTCTTGGCAGTTTCAGCAGCATTTGATTCGACAAGAACTGTTGCGAGAGCCTTAAGTGCTTCTGTTTGGCTATCAACTTCTGCTTGTTCGGCTGTTGGGTTGGCAAAAACTGATTTTGCAGTCGCTAAGGCTTCCTTTGCAGCAGAAAGAGCACTTGCATCTGCATTTTTAGCTGCAGCGATACCTTGCTCTAAGCTTGCAATTACTTCATAGAGCGCTGTCTTATTTGCAGCAACCTTTTCAGCAGCTTTTTCAGTGTTTGCTTTTGGAGCTTCTACTGTTTTTTCTTCTGCTACTTTCTTATCTTCCGCTTCTTTTTGAACTGGAGTATCTACCTTTTTAGACTCCTCTGCCTTTACTTCTTTTTCAGCTACTGAAGTTGCTGGTTTCGCCGAAGTTCCATCATTTTCTGGATTAGATGCCACTACTGATGAATCTGGAGTAGTCCCATTAACTGATGCTTCATTGGCAGATACTGCTCCATTTCCAAGGAACATCAAACCAGCCGCAATCGCTACAGATGCTGCTCCAAAACTATATTTACGAATTCCATAACGGATGTATTTTTCTACTCTAAAATCTTGTTGTTGCTTGCCTTTCATTAAAACCAACAACCTCCTTTTATTTTCATCATGTTAGTTAAAAATCCCCAAAAAGTCCCTCAGCAATTTTTTTACATAGTTGAGAGGAAATTTTATATAATTCACAATTAACATGTATATAAATAATATCACATCACATCTCATTACACAAGATATTTGATTTATAATTTTAAAAAAATTAACAATTTCCCAAGTAAAATTTAGTTAACGTTTTACTTGAATTGTCAGCATTTCATAAGCGTCATAATTTTTTAAAATTGTCGCTTTTGTTTCTATTTTCTGAATATTTACCAGCCTCTTTTCAAAACTAAATCTCCGTTAGTCTATATCAGTATTTTTGTATATTTATTTAAAACTAATCTTGTAAAACGATTACTTTATCTCATTTTTATATATTTTCCTTTTATCATTTAACTTTAGAAAGATGAGTGCATAACTTTCCATCAAGTTTTGAGATTTTCAGAGATCGTTGAATAATGAAGTATAATGAAATAAAACAAAAAACGAGCACTTTCGTACTCGTTCTCTGATATAAACTACTGATTAAAGTGAGTTTACGTCAACTTTGATACCAACACCTTGAGTAGTTGTGATAGTCAAGTTTGTTACGTAAGTTCCTTTAGCTGTAGCTGGTTTTGCTTTTTGGATTGTTTCGTTGAAAGCTTTGAAGTTTTCAACCAATTTTTCAGCTTCAAATGATACTTTACCGATGATTGCTTGAACGTTACCTGCACGGTCAGCACGGTAAGTGATTTTACCACCTTTAGACTCTTCAACTGCTTTAGCAACATCCATTGTTACAGTACCAGTTTTAGGGTTTGGCATCAAGTTACGTGGTCCAAGGACACGTCCAAGACGTCCAACAAGAGCCATCATATCAGGTGTAGCGATAACTACGTCGAAGTCCAACCAACCGTCGTTGATTTTAGCAACAAGGTCATCTTCACCAACAAAGTCTGCACCAGCAGCTTTTGCTTCTTCTGCTTTTGCACCACGTGCGAAAACAAGAACGCGTGAAGTTTTACCAGTACCGTTTGGCAATACCATTGCTCCACGGATTTGTTGGTCAGCTTTTTTAACGTCGATGTTCAAGTTGTAAGCAACTTCTACAGTTGCGTCAAATTTTGCAAAGTTAGTTTCTTTTGCAAGTGCTACAGCTTCTTCTACGCTGTATGCTTTTGTGCTGTCGATTTTCTCAAGAGCAGCACGAAGTTGTTTGCTTTTTTTAGCCATTTTCTATTCTCCTTGTAAGTGGTTCAATCGATTTTCATCTCCCACGTCACTCCTCGAAATGATGAAGTCTTGCGGGTTTTCAGTCTATTAGACTCTTTTCCTACGGCCTTAAGTTCCCTTGCTGTACCCAAGTACAAGCTTCAGTCACTTGCCTAGTATGAAAAGCAACTAATAAACTGCTGTGAGATTTTCTACTATGTTATTGATTAGTCAACAACAGTGAATCCCATAGAACGAGCAGTACCTTCGATCATACGCATTGCAGACTCTACGTTTGCTGCGTTCAAATCTGGCATCTTAGTTTCTGCGATTTCTTGTACTTGCGCACGAGTAACTGTAGCAACTTTAGTTTTGTTAGGTGTACCTGATCCTTTTTCAACACCTGCAGCTTTTTTCAAAAGAACAGCAGCTGGTGGTGTTTTAGTGATGAAAGTAAATGATTTATCTTCGTAAACTGAGATAACAACTGGAATGATCATACCAGCTTGGTCAGCTGTACGAGCGTTGAACTCTTTTGTGAATCCCATGATGTTGATACCAGCTTGACCAAGAGCAGGTCCAACCGGTGGAGCTGGTGTAGCTTTACCAGCAGGGATTTGCAATTTTACAAGTTTTTCGACTTTTTTAGCCATTTTTAAATCCTCCTTTGTGGTTTTGGCGGTAATTAAAGATTTTTACCTCCCACAAGTATGCTTTACACATACTCATCTATTATACACTATTTATCTAGAATTGCAAGAGAAAAGTTTATTTTTAATCGACATAATCTCCGCCTTCAAAGCCGAAATATTCTTCCAGACTGAGTCCACTCTCAGCAATTTCTTTGGCTTCTTTTCCGACATATCGAAGATGCCATTCCTCAGCCATATAGCCTGTTTCCTTTTCCTTACCTTTGAGATAACGGACAACAAAACCATAATCAGCCGCATGGTCCAAGAGCCATTGAGCCGCTTTTTCTTCAGTTACCAATTCTCCATTTGTGCTAATCACATCGAAGGCCAAACCTGTTTGGTGTTCACTATAGCCAGGTCGGGCAGAGTAACGGTCAGCGGCAGCCTTTCCATCTTGGTTGATATAATCTTGATAGAGTTTGGTCTGAGTTTCATAACTTCTAAAACCACTGTAATGGTCGCTAATTGGGAATCCTGCCTCTTGCATCGCTTTGATAAGTTTGACCAACTCAGCCTTGGCTGTTGGATTTTCCCCTGGGTTATAGTCTTTCGACAAAGGATAGTGTTTATTTGCTACGATGATTTCATCGTATTTCCCTTGGATGCTGTAGTAGTCTCCTTTGTTAACCACTTCTGCTTTTTTCTGGGTAGCTCCTTGAGACTTACTTCCTACTGTTCCATCAGCTTTAGCAGTTTGTTCTGTCTTAGCTGCTCCATCTTCATTTTTTGCTTTTTCTTGTGAACAAGCTGCTAGACTCAAGGCTAGCAAGGCTGTCAAGATAAGGTATCTTTTTTTCATTTCTACTCCTTTATTTCTAATAGTTTATCTACTTCTAATGATAAACGTTTGACTAATCTTTTAATCTCATCCGGTTTTGCTTGGCAGGTTTCTGCTGTCATTTCTTCAAAGGGAACCCACCAGACTGGACCACGTTCTTTGAGACCGTGTCCATTCATATCACCTCTTCGTCTAGGAAACAGATGCCAATGAAGATGGGCATCGCCATTTCCTAGCAGTTCGATATTCATTTTCTCAGCAGCAAAGGCCTTAGCAACTGCCTCTTGGACTAAACTCATTTCTTCTAGAAAACGTATTCTAGTTTCCTTATCTAAATGATGCAATTCGGTGACATGTTCCTTGGCTAGAAAGAGACTATAGCCTGCAAAATACTGATGGTCTCCAACCACAAGATAGCCTGTTTCCAACTCTTTGACAAAATAGGGATTTTCTCCCTTCTTGATGAGCTCAATTCTCTGGCAAATCAAACACATATTAGTCTACCAATGCGCTCTTAAGATAAGCATCAACCATACGCTCCGTTGCGACCACCGAGTCAATATGAGTACGCTCATAAGAATGGCTAGACTCGATACCAGCACCGAGAAGGGCATGTTTGACTTCTGCACCTGCAGACATAGCCGCTGAAGCGTCTGAACCATAAAATGGATAGATATCCAGCTTAAATGGAATATCTTGCTCTTTAGCCAAAGCAACCAAGTGTTGCCGGAAGTCATAATGATAAGGTCCAGAAGCATCCTTGACACAGATAGACACTGTATATTCGTCTGTTTGCTGATCATCTCCCATAGCTCCCATATCCACAGCCAGATATTCTACCACCTGAGCAGGAATATTAGAATTAGCACCGTGGCCCACTTCTTCAAAGACTGAAAAAGCAAAATGGGTTGTTACAGGCAACTCAATCTTCTCTTCCCTATAAATACGAAGCAGGTTAAGCAAAATCGCTGCGCTGACCTTATCATCCAAATGACGAGATTTGATAAAACCAGTTTCCGTCACGACCGTTCGTGGATCAAAACTGATAAAATCACCGACCTCAATCCCCAAGGCACGAGTTTCTTTTTCATTGGTTACTTTGGCATCCAAACGCACTTCCATATTGTCCTGAGTGCGTTCAGCAGTTCCAGCATCTTTGTAGACATGGCAAGAAGTTTGGTGGATCAGGATGGTTCCTGATACCTTTTGACCTGTGCTAGCTACATGAACGGTACAGTTTTCTCCTTCAATCATGTTCCAAGGAAAACCACCGATACGGTCCATTTTGAGACGGCCGTCTGGTTTGACAGCACGGACAATAGCACCCAGCGTATCTACATGGGCAGTCACATAGCGATGCTCTTCATCATTTTGACCTTTAATGGTCACATTGACACCGCCCTTAGCTGTGCGAACCGGCTGGTAACCAAAACCTTCTAGAGTCTTGACTAAATAGTCCGAAATCTCACGAGTGAAGCCCGTTGGCGACGCAATGGCGGTCAGTTCTTTGATATATTCTACTGTTTGATTCATTTCTTCACCTCTTTTGCTACCTATTATAACACATTTATCATCGGATAAAAAAAGAAAATCACTCCTGTAGACTTGGCTACAAAAGTGATTTTAATGATTATTCCATTTCAAAAACATCGCTTTCTTGCTTGTTTGGCAGAACCAATGAGAGCAAGATTCCGACAATAGCTGGTACTAACCATGGGAGTGACGCCTTGGCAAAAGGAAGAGCGTTGACAAGGTTTGCAAGAAACTCAACCTTAAACGAGCTTCCTAATACACTTGCAATGGCAATAGCTGTAACAACAGCAATTGTCAACTGCATACCTGGTTTTGAAAGAGCTACAAATTTGTTAACAATGACAATCATAACGATAGCAATCGTGATTGGGTACAAGATAACCAGTACAGGGATTGAGTACTTGATAATCGCATCAAGACCCAAATTGGCAATAGCAAATCCAATCAAGGTAAAAGCTGTCGCATAAACCTTGTAGCTGATTTGTGGGAAGCGTTCATTAAAGAACTCAGCTGTTGACACAATCAAACCAACTGTTGTTGTGAAGCAGGTTACAGTAACCATAGCTGCAAGGAAAAGTTGGGCTGTTGAGCCAAAGATTTCTTGAGTAGCTTGTGACAAAATGTAAACACCTGGTGTTCCACCCTTCATCGCTTCAGCTGGTACTGGGA
Organism: Streptococcus mitis; assembly: GCF_946190285.1. Classification (GTDB taxonomy): domain Bacteria; phylum Bacillota; class Bacilli; order Lactobacillales; family Streptococcaceae; genus Streptococcus; species Streptococcus mitis_CP. The sequence continues at coordinate 58,139 of NZ_CAMHZX010000006.1, forward strand.
AATGATTTCCAAGGAAACCTAAACCGATGTAAAGAGCGCTGAAAGCAAGGGCAACAACGATACCAACCACCCAAATAGTCGAAATGTATTCTTTCTTACTTGAGAAGCCAAGTTGTTTCAAGGTTTGAACTGCGATTACACTGAAGGCAACTGAGGCAAGAGCATCCAAGGTATTGTAACCTTCTAGGAAACCTGTACCAAAGGCAGAAGCTTGATAAGCAGCTGAAGCAACTTGAGGACTTGTTCCACCGTATTTGAAAGCTCCTAGAACAACCAAGATAACAATCAAAATCGCAAAGACTGGCGTTAAAATACGGCCGATACGGTCTAAGATTTTTGATGGATTAAGCGAAATTAGATACGCCGCTGCAAAGTAAAGAACCGTAAAGACAATCAAGCCAAGTCCTTTATTTGCATCCGACAAAAGAGGGCTAATCCCTACCTCGTAAGCTGTTGTCGCAGTACGTGGGATGGCAAAGAATGGACCAATTGACAAATAAAGAACTGAGAGGTAAAGAGTCGCAAACCAAGGCGCTATCTTTGTTGAAATCTCGTAGATATATCCTTTAGGATTTAGCGTTCCAATAATAAGAGTCAAGACGGCGATACCGACACCTGAAAAGACAAAACCTGCGATGGCAGGAAGAAAATGTTCTCCAGATAGAGCACCTAGAGAAGGCGGAAAAATCAAGTTCCCCGCACCAAAAAATATTCCAAACAGGAGTAAACCTGTTAGGGCACCTTTTTTAGCCATGAAAATCTCCTTCATATTTATAAAATACTGACCTAGTATATCATGAATAGGAGTATGAAAAAAGCTTCACGAAGTAAATATTGAATGTTTTCAAGATTCTTAAAAATGAGAATTGTCTAAAAATAAAATCCCCTACCCAGTCCACGCCAAGTAGGAGAAAATTCTAATGTTTATACTCTTCGAAAATCTCTTCAAACCACGTCAGCTTCACCTTGCCGTACTCAAGTACAGCCTGCGGCTAGCTTCCTAGTTTGCTCTTTGATTTTCATTGAGTATTAAAGTTCTTCAAAGGCCATCATGCCACCTTGTACATTGATAACCTCATAACCTTGTTCTGATAAGAATTGGCAAGCACGCGCCGATCTCATTCCAGATTTGCAAATAACATAATGTAACTGATCCTTGTCCAATTGATCATAAATATCAGCTAATTGACTCAGAGGAAGATTTTGAGCACCTTCTAAATGAAGAGCTTCAAACTCATCCACTTCTCTCACGTCCACTAAAGAAAGTTGGTCATTTTGGTAAAGCTGGTAAAATGCGTCAAAGGTTATTTCTTTCATTCTTTTTCTCCTAATACTCTTCGAAAATCTCTTCAAACCACGTCAGCGTCGCCTTACCGTACTCAAGTACAGCCTGCGGCTAGCTTCCTAGTTTGCTCTTTGATTTTCATTGACTATAAAATGGTTTTAATTCTTTTTTTCAAATCTGGCACCACTTCTGACTCAAACCAAGGATTTTTGGCCATCCAGATTTGATTTCGCGGTGAGGGGTGAACTAAAGGAAAATACTCTGGCAAGTAGTTCTGGTAATGTTTTACCCGTTCTGTCACCTTGCCACTGATTTTCTCCTTTAAATAGTAGGCCTGGGCATATTGTCCAATCAAGAGGGTCAATTGAATATCTGGTAATTCTTGCAAGAGCTGCGGATGCCATTTTTCAGCAAAGCCAGTTCTCGGTGGCAGATCACCTGACTTGCCATGCCCTGGAAAGTAAAAATCCATAGGCAAGACCGCAAAATAACCTGAATTGTAAAAGGTATCTTCATCCACACCTAGCCACTCCCGCAAGCGGTCACCACTCTTATCTTTCCAGTAAAGGCCTGCTTCTTGGGTTTTAAGACCAGGCGCTTGACCGATGATATTGATGCGAGCAGTCTTTGGCGCTGCAAAGAGAGGCTCGATGCCACGCTTTGTATAGCTGGCATTCTGCGGATCTTCCATAATAGCCTGCTTGATTCTTTCAATTTGAGACATCTACTTTCCCTCCAAAAAGAAGTCTAAGCATACAATCTCAGACTTCTATCGTTTTATTTGATCAATTCGTAAATAGCTTCGGCATAGATTGCTGCAGCTCGGAAGAGATCGTCCAAGGCGATAAATTCATTGGCTTGGTGCATGGTATCAATTGAGTCTGGGAACATGGCACCGTAGGCAACCCCACGTTCGAGTAAGCGACCAAAGGTACCACCACCGATAACTTGTTCATGACCTTGAAGACCAGTTTGTTTTTCATAGACATTCAACAAGGTTTGCACAAGTGGATCTTCCATTGGCACATAGTGAGGGGTATGACCGTGTTCAGAAAGGCTAACAGAAGCAACTGGCAAGTTTTCAAGGATTGACTTGATTTGCTCTGGACTTGTTCCTTTTGGATAGCGGATATTAAGGGCAATGGTATTATCAGCGCTTGTTTCATCAAAGCGGAAGACACCCGCATTCATAGAAAGGGCACCCATCTTTTCATCCACATGAGCAATCTTGAGATTTTCACCCTCATGGTCGTTCAAGAGAATCTTACCAGCGATGTCAAGGTAGTCTTTAGCTGGACCAGCAAAGTCAAACTGGCTGAGGAAGAGGGCTAGGTAAGTCGCACCATTGACACCTGAAGCAGGCATAGCACCGTGGGCTGATTTACCAATGATCGTCACCTTGTATTGGCCAGCTTCTTCTTGGAGTTCTCCTCTAAGTTTGTGTTCTGCAACAAAGGCATCTAGTTTAGCTTGCAAGTCAGCCAAACCACCTGAAACGACTGCTGTTGCTGATTCTGGCACCATATTTTCACGCAAACCACCTGTAAAGCTGTGAAGACGAGCGACTCCATTGTTTTCTCCTGCAAAGTGGAGGTATTCAGTAATATTTCCTTTTTCACCATTGATGATAGGGAATTCAGCGTCTGGAGAGAAACCAAAATCTGGTTTTGCAAGTCCTACGTGCTCGAAATAGTAGTCCATATCTGCCCAGCCTGATTCTTCATCAGTTCCGACGATGAAGCGAACTTTCTTAGAAGTTGGAAGGCCCAACTCTTTGATGATTTTCAAACCATAGTAACAAGCTGTTGTAGGACCCTTGTCGTCCGAAGCCCCACGCGCATAAAGGCGACCATCTTTGATAGTTGGTGTGTAAGGGTCTGTGTCCCAACCGCTACCAGCTGGCACCACGTCCATGTGGGCAAAGATTCCGAGAACTTCTTCTCCATCACCAAACTCAAAATGTCCTGCGTAGTTGTCAACATTTTTAGTTGGGTAGCCATCGCGGTCTGCGATTTCAAGGAATTTTTCCAAGGCTTTTACTGGACCAGGCCCAAATGGATGCTCAGCATCAACCTTGCTATCATCACGTTCTGAGTTAATTTCCAAAAGGCTAAACAAGTCAGCCAAGAGGTCTTCTTTGCGTTTTTCTACTTCTGCTGTAAAATCAATTGTTGTCATTTTTTTCTTCTTTCTATCTTTTCTCGATGATTTCATCTACTGGCAAGCGGTAGCTTGGTTCCAATTTTTCGTCTGTGTATCCCACTGTAATCAAGAGTTCTGGGCGGAAGCGGTCTTCGATTTCCAAAACTTCGTTGACTTTTGATTTGTCAAAACCAAGAATCAAATTTGATCCGATTCCTTGGTCTGTGAGAGCCAAAACCAAGTTCATAGCAACCAAACCTGCATTGAGGGCTAGGTAGTCGCTGACTTGCTGTTCATTGTAACGGGCAAATTCCGCAGGTAAATTTTTCATGAAGTATTGAAGTTGCTCTTCTGAGAAATTGTTAGCACCACCAACTCGGGCAATCTTACGAGCACGTTTAGCCAAATCTGTGTCTGTAAACAAGGCAATAGTTACAGGTGCTGATGATACATGTTCAAAGTTTGAACCGTAAGCCAATTTTGCTAGTTCGGCATTTTTCTCACGAACCACCACAAATTTCCAAGGCTGGCTGTTGTGGGCACTTGGGGCCAAGGTTGCAATTTCGATAGCCGTACGCACATCTTTTGGATCCACTGGCTTATCAGTGAAATGCTTAGTCGCATGACGTTTTTTATTTAATTCAAGAAATTTCATAATCGATTTCCTTTTCTAATTCTACTGCTTCCATTCTACCATAATTTGAAAGAGCTTGCAGAGATTTTCCATGATTAAGTTTTTTCTATCACAGACATAAAAGATATATATTGGTTCATCAGGAAAGTTTCTGATAAACTAACAAGTACTTTACATTTGAATGGAGACATTATGAAAAAATTTAGCCTTTTACTACTCATCTTCCCATTTTTAGTTGCCTGTGGAAATCAAGCTACACCGAAAGAAACCAGCTCTCAAAAGACAATCGTCGTTGCTACAGCTGGCGATGTGCCACCATTTGACTACGAAGATAAAGGCAATCTGACAGGCTTCGATATTGAAGTTCTAAAAGCAGTAGATGAAAAACTCAGCGACTACGAGATTCAATTTCAAAGAACTGCCTGGGAGAGTATCTTCCCAGGACTTGATTCTGGTCACTATCAAGCAGCAGCTAATAACTTGAGTTACACAAAAGAGCGTGCTGAAAAATACCTTTACTCACTTCCAATTTCGAATAATCCCCTCGTCCTTGTCAGCAACAAGAAAAATCCTTTGACTTCTCTTGACCAAATCGCTGGCAAAACAACTCAAGAGGATACCGGAACTTCAAACGCTCAATTCATCAATAACTGGAATCAAAAACACACTGACAATCCCGCTACAATTGATTTTTCTGGCGAAGATATCGGTAAACGAATCCTAGACCTTGCTAACGGAGAGTTTGATTTCCTAATTTTTGACAAAGTATCCGTTCAAAAGATTATCAAGGACCGTGGCTTAGAACTTTCTGTGGTTGACTTGCCTTCTGCCGATAGCCCCAGCAACTATATCGTTTTCTCAAGCGACCAGAAAGAGTTTAAAGAGCAATTTGATAAAGCACTCAAAGAACTCTACAAAGATGGAACACTTGAAAAACTCAGCAATACCTATCTAGGTGGTTCTTATCTTCCAGATCAATCTCAATTACAATAATACTCTTCGAAAATCTCTTCAAACCACGTCAGCTTCGCCTTGCCGTACTCAAGTACTGCCTACGGCTTGCTTCCTAGTTTGCTCTTTGATTTTCATTGAGTATAAGATATATTAAAAACGATTGGACTGCCAATCGTTTTTAGTCTGCACAATTCTATTCAGGAAAAGAAGGTCTCTTTTAATCATGCCCAGTTTCCGTTTGGTAATCTACTCTTTCTTCCGCCACTTGAGCTAATTCCTCTTCTTCCTGCGGGTTCAACTTCCTCTGCACAGCCTCTGCAACAGCTCTAGGTACTCCAACTTCGACAATCTCATCCACACTGGCTTCCTTGATTTTGATCAAAGACTTGAAATGCTTCATGAGATTCTGCTTGCGTTTAGGTCCCAGACCGTCAATTCCATCCAGTTGTGATGAAAAGGAATTTTTGGAGCGCAGTTGGCGATGGAAAGTGATGGCAAAGCGGTGCACCTCATCCTGGATACGTTGGAGCAGGAAAAATTCCTGAGAATTGCGAGATAACTCCACCACCTCAAGTGGATCTCCAAAAAGCAATTCATGGGTTTGGTGCTTGTCATTTTTTTGCAAACCTGCAATGGGAATATCCAAACCCAGTTCCTCTTGTATGACCTGTTTGGCAATATTGACTTGACCTTGTCCCCCATCGATGACAATCAAATCTGGAGGAGTCAAACCGTCACGCTGTACTCGACCATAGCGCCTGCGAATGACTTCTCTCATACTGGCATAGTCGTCTGGCCCGACTACGGTTTTTATCTTATACTTACGGTAATCCTTCTTACTAGGTTTTCCGTTGACAAAGACTACCATGGCTGAAACAGGGCTAGTTCCCATGATGTTGGAGTTATCGAAGGACTCGATACGGACAGGGGTCGGGATTTGGAGCAAACGTCCTAGATTTTCAATAGCCCCTTGGGTCTTTTCGACTGATTTTTCTAACAAATTGAACTTCTGCTCTAGACTGACTCGAGCATTCTTTATAGCCAAATTGACCAGTTGCTTTTTCTCTCCACGCTGAGGCTTAAGAATCTTGGTGTCTACCAAAGCCTTGACAGCTTCTTCGTCAATATCCTGCGGAATCAGTACCTCATTGGGAACTAGATGAGATTTTTCTTGATAAAATTGTCCCACATAGGTCAAGAAATCCTCATCCGGATCATTATAATAGGGGAAAAGATTAACGTCTCGCTCAATGAGCTTGCCTTGACGGACAAAGAAAACCTGGACACACATCCAGCCCTTGTCCACATAGTAGCCAAAGACATCGCGATTTTGGAGATCCTTAGCCATGACCCGTTGCTTGGTTCGAAGCGTTCCAATAGCCTGAATCAGGTCACGGTATTCCGCCGCACGTTCAAACTCCATAGTCTGAGCCGCCGCCACCATCTTGCCCTTTAGGTCATCAATGATTTTGTCATCTTGGCCTTTCAGAAAATCAGAAACCTCCTGAGCCATAGACTTGAAATAGGCCTCATCCTTCTTACAGATGGTATGGGCCATACATTGACCGATATGGTAGTAAAAACAGACCTTAGACGGTGGATTCGTACACTTACGAAAAGGGAAAATTCGATCTAGCAACCTCTTGATTTCATTGGCTGCCCCCACATCTGGATAGGGACCAAAGTAGAGACCTCCGTCCTTCTTGACCTGACGAGTGATAATCAAGCGAGGATAGCGCTCATTAGTGATTTTGATGAAGGGATAGGACTTATCATCCTTGAGCATGATATTGTATTTAGGCTTATTTTCCTTGATCAGGTTGATTTCTAGGAGAAGGGCCTCAATATTAGACTCAGTAACGATAAATTCAAAATCCACAATTTCAGATACCAGAGCCTCTGTCTTAGTATCATGACTTCCACGGAAATAAGACCTCACGCGATTACGCAGATTTTTAGCCTTTCCCACATAGATAATGGTGCCGTTTTTATCCTTGTGAATGTAGCAACCAGGGCTGGTTGGCAAGAGCTCTAGTTTTGATTTAATCAAGTTGTTCATAATTCCATTATAGCAAAAAAGTAGGGAAAGATTATTCCCTACTCACTAGTCTCATATATTTTTCGAAGGTTTGCAACATCCACTTCCTGGATACCATAAAAGGAACCAGCAGGTTGCATGACAGACTTTTCATCTGTATGGTCCAAGCCAATCGCATGCCCCAACTCATGTTCTGCTGTATGGACAATGCGCTCATAGAAATAACCATAATTTGGATTGGATAGATAATAATGATTCAGGCGCACCGTTACAGACAAGAATTGCCCCGTCAAGAGATTGGTCTGACTTTCCGCTTCTCCTGCCACAGGAGTACCTCCGTCATTCATCTCCGTAGCCAAGATATCTGCCTTGCTGGACTCAGTCACAAGTTCAAAATGAAAGGCACCAGTTTGATTCCAGTTCTGAATTGCTTCTAAATATGCCTCTTGAAAGCGTGAATCCATCTGCGGATCCAAGTAAATACGAGCAGAAGCCTGTGCCCATCTTCCTTCAGAATGCTGGTGGCTATCTGTCTGGTTCAACTTAGGCAGTTGCCCTGTTTTTTCCCATTGGTCGATACTTTGTTGACCAATCTTTGCTGACCGCTCTGCTTGCTTTAGCGCTTCTTGAAAATCCCCATTCAGATACCAGAGAAGTCCAAAAGCAAGACCACATAAAAGCAAAACAATCCAAATCAGGCACCAGAACAAACGCCACACAAAAGAAAAGAAAGCCCCTATCAAACGAAAAATCCAGCGCATGTCCCTCCACCTTTCTAGCAAATAAAGTCTATTTTACTAAAACAAGCTGAAAGAAAGCTAAATTATGACAATCTCTCTTCTAATTTGAAATCAATTGGCAGAGTTGCTAGAAACCGTTCCAATTGTTTTTCCCAATAATACCACTCGTGAGTTCCAGCGCTATGGCTATAGGTCACATCAAATCCTATTTTTTTGAGGTTTTTCACTGCCAGATTATTGGCTGCATACAAGAAATCCTGTTCACCACACCAAGCCCAAAGCTTGGTCTTTTTGTCCGATTTTTTAGCCAGACTTTCTAGAGAATAGGTGCTAGCTGTCCAATCCTTAATCTCCCCAAACACACCTCTCCAATAAGCCGGTGTTCCCAGATTTTGGCTCTCAGGAGAAAAATCTTGAAAACTAAGGGCACCTGAAAAGCTAGCTGCGTAAGAAAAACGATTTGTAGCAAGAGCCAATTTGAAGCAACCATAGCCTCCCATAGAAAGACCAGCGATAAAGGTCTTTTCACGCTTACTGGTCATGTTAGGGAAGAAGCGTTTCAGAATCTGTGGCAATTCCTCTGCTAGAGCTGTGTAATAATCAAAACCATACTGGGTATCGGTGTACCAACCATTACTGGTATTGGGCATGACGACGATGAGATTGGTTCCTCGAAGTAAGCGTTCTACGTTGGTCCGCTTGAGCCAACTATTATGATTGCCAGACATCCCGTGCAAAAGGTACAAGACGGGAATGTCTTTACACTCTGGTTCTTCCACTCGATTGGCATCGGGGTAAAGAACATTCACTCCCCACTCCATATCCAAAACTTGTGAGTAATACTCAATTTTCATTACTGCCATATTTTTTCCTCTATTTTTCTATAAGAAAAAGCCGAAACTCGACTTTCTCCCTGTTTATTTCAACGATTATTTTGCTTCCATGACTACTGGTAAAATAGCTGGACGACGCTTGGTTTGGTCAAAGAGATACTTGGTCAGATTATCCCGAACCTTCCCTTTAAGGTCTGCCCAGTCAAAGTCATCTCCTTGAAGATAGTCTTCTACCGTTTGGTTAATCAATTCTGAACTTTCACGGAGAATATCGCGACTCTTCTTGAGATAAACAAATCCGCGCGTATGAACACGAGCCTTGGCCACAATTTTCTTCTCACGACGGTTAACTGTAATTGCTACGATGAAAATACCGTCCTCTGACAAGACCTTACGATCACGAAGAACCACATTACCAACATCACCAATGGCATTCCCGTCAATCAAGACATCCCCTGCTGAAACCGCGCCAGCTGGGACAAAGTCTCCATTCTCATAAGCCATGCTGGTTCCCTTTTTAGGGATGAAAATACATTCTGGCAACATCCCAACTGCCATAGCAGCCTTAGCATGGGCATCCAACTCACGGTATTCCCCTTGAATCGGGAAGAGATACTTGGGTTGCAAGAGATTGATCATCAACTGCAAATCACGCGCATTTCCGTGCCCTGACACACGCAAGCTTTGAGTGATCAGTTTGACAACCCCACCAGCTTGGTAAATCATGTTTTCCACACGCGCCACGACCGCTTCCTTGGCGATAGACGGAGTGGTTACGATATAGACCAAATCACCGTCCTTGATTTCCACATAACGGTGGCGACCAATCGACATCTTGCGAAGACCATTGATAGGCTCACCCATACGACCTGTCTCAAGGATAATCAACTCATGGTCTTCAAAGCGAGACATATCTTTTGGCTTAATCAAAAGACTTTCGTTGGCTAAAGACAACTTCTTAAGGCGAATAGCAGTGCGGACGATATTTTCAATATCAAATCCTGTCAAGACCACACGACGGCCTGTTGCATCCGCAGCGTCAAACACCTGCTGGATACGAGAGAGGTTGCTGGCTACTGCTGCAACAATGATACGACCATCCCAGTCCGAAATGGTTTGAGTGATTTCATCCCCAACTTCACTTTCGCTAGCCACTTGGATATTGCTATCTGCATTGGCTGAATCGCTAAGAAGAGCTAGAACTCCATCACGACCGATTTCTGCCAAACGAGCGAAGTCTGTCGCATAGGATTCACTAGCTGTCTGGTCAAATTTGAAGTCGCCTGTATAAACGATACTACCTTCAGCTGTCTTCAAGACAACACCCAGACTTTCTGGGATAGAGTGGGTCGTACGGAAGAAGGACACCACAGTTCCTCCAAAATCAATCTCCGTATCCTCATCGATGACATGGAAATCATTGAATTTCTTAACCGCATCATTTCCTTTGACAAAGAGTTTGGCCAACTCAATGGTCAACTCGGAGCCAAATACAGGTACCTTGGCTTCAGCCAAGAGATAAGGCAGAGCACCAATAGCATCCGCATGTCCGTGGGTCAAGAAGACGCCAGCGATACGGTCGCTATTTTCAAAAAGGTAATCCATGTTTGGAATGACTACATCCACCCCTAGTTGTTCATTTTCAGGGTATTTCAGACCTGCATCCAAAACGAAAATAGATCCATCGATTTCAGCGATATACATATTTTTCCCGTTTTCACGTACACCACCAAGTGTTGTTAAACTAATATTACTCATTTTTCCTCCGAAAGCTTAATTTATCTTGATTATAGGGTTGCTTACCCTCTTATTCTAAAAGCACTATTACTTTTATACTCTTCGAAAATCTCTTCAAACCACGTCAGCTTCGCCTTGTCGTAGGTATAGTTACTGACTTCGTCAGTTCTATCCACAACCTCAAAACAGTGTTTTGAGCTGACTTCGTCAGTCTTATCTACAACCTCAAAGCAGTGCTTTGAGCAACCTGCGGCTAGCTTCCTAGTTTGCTCTCTGATTTTCATTGAGTATTAGCCGAATCTTTTCCTATCATTATACCATTTTTTTGATGATTTTCAAAATGAAGATTTGTTTTCAAAAAAGAGCTGGTTGCCCAACTCTTTCCTATCTGCTATTCTTTTTTCATTAAAAAGTCATAAATTTCTTGCACGGTGCCCAGCGCCATCATTTCTTGGTCTTTGACGGTTTGTTTGAGATTTTGGTAAATCTGACTTTCTCCGATTTCCCGCTTTGGTGCCTCTTTATTCACTGTCATGACCCCATCTTTGATCGTCACAAAGCCTAGTTCTTCAAATACTTGAATCATCTTGACCAGCAAGATTTGCTGAATATTGAGATAAGTAGCCAAATCCTTCAGCTTGTAGCGAATATCAAACTCTGGAAACTGGTAGATGGTCTTGTACAATTTGGTAAACTGCTCTCTAGTCCCATAGCCTGTCAGATAGTAGGCCTTGTCAATATCATTTTTGAAATAGACAGCAGAGAAATTCTGTTCCTGAAAAATGGTCTTCAGCTGAGTAATATCCTCAGGAATGGTTTTTACGACAACCGCTTCACTATCTGCCAGATTCGTCAGTTCCCCAAAGAAATCCAAGACTGGAACTCCTTCTGGCAAGACTGCATTCTTCCCACGGATGTTAAATAGTTGAACACCCTCCACACGCGCATCCACCATCATCAACTGGAGGGCAGTTTGGCCATTCCATTGATTGACAGACAATTTGACTGCCAGCTCTAGATTCTTGGTTTGAGAAAACTCTGTCGCCCATCTACCTTGTCCGAAGGCAACCACTTCAAAACTCGCCTCACCTTTGGAAATTTTCAACTTGAGATGGGCATTGCCTGCCCCCATAGTACGAGCACTTTCGACCTGAAAATCCTTTATATAAAAGACAGGTTTCTGATTGTCCATGCCAAAAGGTGCCAAACGTTCAAAACTTTTGACCGTTTCCAAGCTAAGTGTCTCCAAATCCAGTTCTTCATCTAGATTTAACTTGTTCTTGCCAGTAGCATCTGCAACTTTTTCACGGACATAACCTTCCAAGACTTGAGATAAATCTGAAAGTTTCTCAACTTCCAGCGTCATACCTGCTGCACCAGCATGGCCACCAAATGCGATGAAGAGCTCTCGATGAGGATCTAGAGCCTCAAAAATATCGACCGCTTCCACACTACGAGCACTACCCTTGGCACGACCGTCCTCTATATTGAGAACGATGACTGTCTGCCCTAGTTCTTCCAACAAACGACCAGCGACGATTCCCAGAACACCCGGATTCCAGCCTTCCTTAGCCAAGACTTGGACCTTCTTTTCAGGATCCACCATGGTCTTAGCTTCTTCATAGATAGATTGCACGATTTCCTTGCGTTCTTCATTTTTCTGGTGAATCATAAGGGCAATCTCGTGTGCTTCCTCATCATCAAATCCTGTCAGTAAATCAATAGCGGGATTGGGATCATCTAGACGTCCCAAGGCATTCAAACGAGGGGCAATCTGGAAACCAACCGTTTCTTCTGTTACTTCGTTGGCGGCAATCCAAGCCATATCCAGCATCTCTTGTAAACCAATGCGCTGAGTATGTCCCAACATTTCCAGACCATACTGAACTAAAATACGGTTTTCATCCGTCAGACTCACCATATCCGCAATAGTTCCGATAGCGACCAAATCAAGCAATTCCACTTGTACTTCTTCTAACAGGGCACAAGCCAGCTTGAAAGCAACTCCACAACCAGCCAAATATTTGAAAGGATAGTTCGCATCCGGATGTTCAGGATGGACAATAGCATAGGCATCTGGTAAGGTTTCAGGCATGGAATGGTGGTCAGTCACAATGACATCTACTCCCATAGACTGGGCCAATTCAATAGCCTCGTGACCCGCTACCCCATTATCCACCGTCACAATCAAGGAAATTCCTTCTTGCTCGATAAAGTATTTATAAACACTAGCATTAGGTCCATAACCGTCGGTAAAACGATTGGGCAGGTAAACACGGCACTCGGCACCAAGCTGTTCCAAACTTTCCTTAACAATAGAAGCCGAAGTCATACCATCCGCATCATAATCACCGTAAACGAGGATATTTTCCCCTTCTTCAATGGCCTGACGAATCCGTTCCACTGCCTTGTCCATATCATGGAGCAGATAAGGGTCGTGCAAGTCCTCCAAGGAAGGTTCTAAAAACTTCTTCAGACTTTCTTGGTCCTGAATCCCTCTTTCAAATAATAACCGAGCCACCTCAGGACCCAGTCCAGCCTTCTTGGCTATTTTTGTAAAATCCGCATCTTCTACCTGCGGGGCAAACTGCCATTCATAAGTAGGTGTTATCAAAAAGACATCCACTCTTTCTAAGAATTCTATTGCTTCATTATAACATGATTTAGGCTTTTTCTCTATCCTGATTGCTTTCTACAAAAATTTTACTAACTTTTTTTCTGATATGATTTGACAAGAAAAATCTTTTGGTGTAGAATCATGTTATAAAATCTAACACAAAGGAGATTCCTTATGGCTTTAGTAGAATTTGAACACGTCGAAAAATATTACGGAGACTACCACGCACTCCGCGACATCAATCTCCATTTTGAAAAAGGGCAAGTTGTTGTACTCCTAGGCCCTTCTGGTTCTGGTAAGTCCACTCTGATCCGTACCATCAATGGTTTAGAGGCTGTCGACCAAGGAAGTCTTCTCGTAAATGGTCACCAAGTTGCTGGTGCCAGTCAGAAAGATTTAGTGCCGCTTCGCAAGGAAGTCGGTATGGTTTTCCAGCATTTCAACCTCTATCCACACAAAACAGTGTTAGAAAACGTAACACTAGCACCCATAAAAGTTCTAGGAATTGATAAAAAAGAAGCTGAAAAAACAGCTCAAAAATATCTGGAATTTGTAAATATGTGGGACAAGAAAGATTCATATCCAGCCATGCTTTCTGGTGGACAAAAACAACGAATCGCCATTGCTCGTGGACTCGCTATGCATCCGGAACTCCTTCTCTTTGATGAACCAACATCTGCCCTTGACCCTGAAACCATCGGTGATGTTCTGGCAGTTATGCAAAAATTAGCCCACGATGGTATGAATATGATTGTCGTGACCCATGAAATGGGCTTCGCCCGTGAAGTTGCTGACCGCATCATCTTTATGGCTGACGGAGAAGTTTTGGTGGATACGACCGATGTTGATGACTTTTTCGATAATCCAAGCGAACCTCGTGCCCAACAATTCCTCAGTAAAATCATCAACCACGAAAGTGACAAAGTCAAATAAGGAGGCACCTATGAAAAAGAAATTCTTTTTATCTGCATTATTGATTAGCCTTTTCGGCCTTGCTGCTGCAAAACCAGTTCAGGCTGATACCAGTGTCGCAGACATTCAAAAGAGAGGCGAGCTGGTTGTTGGTGTCAAACAAGACGTTCCCAATTTCGGTTACAAGGATCCCAAGACAGGAACCTATTCTGGTATCGAAACTGACTTGGCCAAGATGGTAGCTGATGAGCTCAAGGTCAAGGTTCGTTATGTGCCAGTTACAGCACAAACTCGCGGACCCCTTCTAGACAATGAACAGGTCGATATGGATATCGCAACCTTTACCATCACAGACGAACGAAAAAAACTCTACAACTTCACCAGCCCTTACTACACCGACGCTTCTGGCTTTTTGGTCAATAAGTCTGCCAAAATCAAAAGCATTGAGGACCTAAACGGCAAAACCATCGGGGTTGCCCAAGGTTCCATTACTCAACGCCTGATTACCGAACTGGGTAAAAAGAAAGGCTTGACCTTTAAATTCGTCGAACTTGGTTCCTACCCAGAATTGATTACTTCCCTTCACGCTCATCGAATTGATGCCTTTTCCGTTGACCGCTCAATTCTATCTGGCTACATCAGCAAGCGCACAGTACTACTAGATGATAGTTTCAAGCCATCTGACTACGGTATTGTTACCAAGAAATCAAATACCGAACTCAACGACTATCTCGATAACTTGGTTACTAAATGGAGCAAGGATGGCAGTTTGCAAAAACTTTATGACCGTTACAAGCTCAAACCATCTAGCCATACTGCAGATTAAGGAGGATACCCCATGACAGATTTATCATCTTGGACAGCCTATTTTCAGGATTTTGGACAATTTTTCAATGGTTTCCTCTTCACTCTTGCCCTAGCGATTGGATCCTTTATCCTCGCTATGGTCTTGGGCATCTTCTTTGGAGCCATGTCAACCAGCAAACGTCCTATTTTGCGTATTTTAGCTCGCATCTTTGTCGAATTTTACCAAAACACTCCTCTCTTGGTGCAGTTTGTTATCGTTTTTTATGGCCTACCTCTTATCAGTGACCATATCATCATGATTCCGATTTATTGGACAGCTGTTCTCTGCGTGGGACTCTATCACGGAGCCTATATCGCTGAGGTTATTCGTTCAGGGATTCAGTCTATTCCTTGCGGTCAGATGGAGGCCGCCTTGTCGCAAGGTTTTACCTATATCAGTGCCATGCGCTTGATTATCTTGCCTCAGGCTTTCCGTATCATTCTCCCTCCTTTGACCAATCAAATCGTTAACCTCATTAAGAATACCTCGACAGTCGCTATCATTTCTGGAGTGGACTTGATGTTTGTGACCAAGTCCTGGTCAGCACTTAACGGAAACTATCTCCCAGCCTTTTTAGGTGCTGCTCTTCTCTACTTTGCCCTATGCTTCCCTGTTGCCCAGTTTGGTCGCAAGATGGAGCAAGCCAACAAAAAAGCCTATTCACTTTAGGAGGTTACTATGGAATCCATTTTAGAAGTTTTAACCCCAGATAACCTAATCTTTATCTTTAAAGGATTTGGCTTGACCCTCTATATTTCTCTGATTGCCATCGTCCTCTCTACCCTCATCGGAACGGTGCTAGCCGTCATGAGAAATGGCAAAAATCCTGTCTTGCGCATCATCTCCAGCATTTACATCGAATTTGTACGGAATGTTCCCAACCTTCTCTGGATTTTCACTATCTTTTTAGTGTTCAAGATGAAATCCACACCAGCAGGAATTACTGCCTTCACCCTCTTTACATCAGCAGCCCTAGCTGAGATTATCCGAGGCGGTCTCAATGCCGTAGACAAAGGGCAGTACGAAGCAGGAATGTCGCAAGGATTTACCTCAGCCCAAATCCTCTACCACATCATTCTCCCACAAGCAATCCGCAAAATGCTGCCAGCCATCATTTCTCAGTTTGTAACCGTGATTAAGGATACCAGTCTTCTCTACTCTGTTATCGCCCTACAAGAACTCTTTGGAGCCAGCCAAATTCTCATGGGCCGTTATTTTGAACCAGAGCAAGTCTTCAGTCTTTATATCCTGATTGCCCTCATCTACTTCAGCTTCAACCTAGCAATTTCGAGCCTATCTCATATGCTAGCAAAACGTTGGCAACAAGCTGCAGAATAAACAGCCACTCTCCAGTTAAATTGGAGAGTTTTTTGATGATAGCAGATATTTATAGACCTCAATTTGACACCATACTTTTTCTATGATAAAATGTAACAAATTTATTTACAACAAATCAAATCTTAATGAAATGGAATTTTCTATGAAATCAATCAAAGGACTACTCTTTATTATAGCTAGTTTTGTCTTGACTATTTGGACTTGGATGAACACTTCTCCCCAATTCATGATTCCAGGACTAGCTTTAACAAGCCTATCTCTAACTTTTATCCTAGCCACTCGTCTCCCCCTACTAGAAAGCTGGTTTCACGGTTTGGAGAAGGTCTATACTGTCCACAAATTCACAGCCTTTCTCTCCATAATCCTACTAATCTTTCATAACTTCAGCATGGGCGGTCTGTGGGGCTCTCGATTAGCTGCTCAGTTTGGTAACCTTGCCATCTATATCTTTGTCAGTATCATCCTTGTCGCCTATTTAGGCAAATACATCCAATACGAAGCTTGGCGATGGATTCACCGTCTGGTTTATCTAGCTTATATTTTCGGACTCTTTCATGTCTACATGATGATGGGCAATCGCCTCCTTACATTTAATCTTCTAAGTTTTCTTGTTGGTAGCTATGCCCTTTTAGGATTACTGGCTGGTTTTTATATCATTTTTCTATATCAAAAGATTGGCTTCTCCTATCTAGGGAAAATTACCAATCTCAAACGCTTAAATCACGATACTAGAGAAATTCAAATCCATCTTAGCAGACCTTTCAACTATCAAGCAGGACAGTTTGCCTTCCTAAAGATTTTCCAAGAAGGCTTTGAAAGTGCTCCGCATCCCTTTTCTATCTCAGGAGGTCATGGTCAAACTCTTTACTTTACTGTTAAAAATTCAGGTGACCATACCAAGAATATCTATGACAATCTTCAAGTCGGCAGCAAAGTAACCGTTGACAGAGCTTACGGACACATGATCATAGAAGAAGGACAAGAAAATCAGGTTTGGATTGCTGGAGGTATTGGGATTACCCCCTTCATCTCTTACATCTGTGAACATCCTATTTTAGATAAACAGGTTCACTTCTACTATAGCTTCCGTGGAGAGGAAAATGCAGTCTATCTAGATTTGCTCCATGACTATGCTCAGAAAAATCCTAATTTTGAACTCCATCTAGTAGACAGTAGAAAAGACGGCTATCTTAATTTTGAGCAAGAAGAAGTGCCCGAACATGCAAGCGTCTATATGTGTGGTCCTCTTTCTATGATGAAGTCACTTGCCAAACAAATTAAGAAACAAAATCCAAAAACAGAGCTTATTTACGAAGGATTCAAGTTCAAATAATCAATCATACTCTCCTGGAATTTTCCAGGAGTTTTTTCTACGCAATCTCAAAAAAACACTGCCAGATTTCTAGCAGTGTTTTGAGTTTCATTTATCTTAGTAAACTGTTTTTTCAGTTTCTACATCGAAGAAGTGTGCTTTGTTCAAATCAAATCCAAGCTCAACTGTTGCGCCTGTTTGCAAGTAGTCACGAGCGTCAACTTTGGCAACAAATTCATCTTTACCAACTTGGCAGTAAAGGTGAGATTCTGAACCAAGTAATTCTGATACTGAGATAGTAGCTTTGACAACTGATTCTGGGAATGTTTCAAGGAAAGCAGGTTCTGCATTCACGTCTTCTGGACGGATACCGAAAATCAATTCTTTACCTTCGTAGCCTTTTTCACGAAGAACTTTCAATGCTCCTTCTGGAACTTTCAAACGGAAACCGTCAGAAACAATTTCGCTACCAACCAATTTCACGTTGATGAAGTTCATAGCTGGGCTTCCGATGAATCCTGCTACGAATTTGTTAACTGGGTTTTTGTAAACTTCTTGAGGAGTACCGATTTGTTCTACACGTCCGATAGTACCTGTACCAGCAGGGTTCTTAGTTGCTGACATGATAACGATACGGTCTGCAAGTGTCATCGCTTCTGTTTGGTCGTGAGTTACGTAGATAGTTGTAGCTCCGATACGACGGTGAATTTTAGCGATTTCAGCACGCATTGATACACGAAGTTTGGCATCCAAGTTTGACAAAGGCTCGTCCATCAAGAACACTTTTGCATCACGGACGATGGCACGACCCATGGCAACACGTTGACGTTGACCACCTGAAAGGTCAGCTGGTTTACGTTCCAAGAATTCTTTCAATCCAAGGATTTCAGCTGCTTCTTGCACACGTTTGTCGATGTCTTCTTTGCTGTATTTACGCAATTTCAAACCGAAAGCCATGTTGTCATAAACAGTCATGTGTGGGTAAAGAGCGTAGTTTTGGAATACCATGGCGATGTCACGGTCTTTTGGAGCTACATCGTTGACAACCACGCCATCGATAGATGCAGTACCTTCTGTGATGTCTTCAAGACCAGCAATCATACGAAGAGTAGTTGATTTACCACATCCTGAAGGACCTACGAAAACGATAAATTCTTTGTCTTTGATGTCCAAGTTGAAGTCTTCAACTGAGTAGTGTTCGCTGTTTGGATATTTTTTGTAAATATTTTTAAGATTCAATTCTACCATGAGGTGAACTCCTTTTGTCTTTTGATAGTTTTATTATAGATGAAAACGCTTTACATTTCTATGGCAAGGTGACCAAAAAAATAAAAAAGTTCTGTGCAACTTGCACAAAACTTTAGAGAATATCTGGTAAAATCAACTGATAACACAAGGTTAGGTCGGTCAACTCCTTCAACTGAAGGCCTGTCAATTCTTCCCATTTGTCAATCTTGTATTGGAGAGAATTGCGGTGCAGATAGAGTTGCTGGGCTGTTTTTGTTAGGACAGCACTATTTTCCCAAAGAGAGAGAATGATTTCCTGAATCTGATCCTGGTCCAAAATCATCTGGTGCAGGCATTCTTTAATAACTCTCAGGTCCACAATTCTTTCCCCCATACTCCAAAGATAGAGCTGAGAAAAAGTATGAACACCTTGGTGACCCTGACGCCACCAAGTCTTAAACAAATCTCGCTCTGCTTTAATCAAGTCTGATAGGGCTTGATGGCCTGTCTGAGACCAAACCTGGCCTAACATGATAGAGAGACGAAGTCCAAAGTCATACTCAACCGCTTCAATCGTATCACTTAAAATAGCTCGTACAGAAGTATATTTATCTTGTTGAAGCACGAAAACATAATCCTGAGCTCCGACCTGCAGCACCGTCTGACAGTTAGGAAAAAGGGTCCGCATCATATCTAGCCAAGAAGCTAGATTTTCCTGCTGAAAATAGGAAAGATGACAATAAACCAACTGAATCTTTTTGAAAGCTTGCGGTGCTTGCCCCTTCCCCTCAATCAGATAGGAATACCAAGGATTGAGCGAACGAGCCTGCTCCTGCTGGGTCAAAAGCGAAATCAACTGCTTTTCACGCTCACTGAGCCCAGCTTCCTCCAGCAAAATCCACTGCTGAGAAGCTAAAGGGAGAGTGAGATAGCCCTCTTTCTCTACTGGTTGGTCTGAAATCTGAGCCTCAGGAAACCAGTCTTGTAGTTCTTTTGCTATCATGTCCTAGCCCTCCACTTTTTGGATACACCACGAAATCAAGCTCTCAAGACGTTCCAGATTTTCAGTCATATGGAGATAGCCCATGACGGCTTCAAAACCTGTGGACATACGGTAAGTCACCACATCAGCATTTTTGGCCTTGGTGTGGCTATTGGTATTGCGGCCACGTTTGTAGATTTCTTCTTCTTTTTCCGTTAGGACTTGCTCCTCCAACATAAGGGAAATCAGGTGAGCCTGAGCCTTGGCTGAGACATACTTGGTCGCTTCTTGGTGGAGTTTATTGGGTTTGGTCATGCCTTTGAGGATGAGGTGACGGCGAATATACATGGAATACACCGCGTCCCCCTCAAAAGCTAACGCAATCCCGTTAATGAGATTGACATCAATCACGTGTCCACCTCACTCCATCTTTGGTGTCAAGGAGCTTAATCCCTTGAGCAGCCAATTGGTCACGGATCTGGTCCGCTGTCGCAAAGTCACGATTGGCACGCGCTTCTTGACGTTTTTGAATCAAGACTTCAATCTCTGCATCCAAAACTTCCTCAATAAAGACAATTCCAAAGACCTCTAACATAGCCGCAAGAGCTTCCTTAACACTTGCATCATAGTTTCCAGAATTGATCCACTTTGCCATTTCAAAGACTACTGTGATACCGTTGGCAGCGTTGAAATCCTCATCCATAGCTGCTATAAACTTGTCTTTAAAGGCTTGTAACTCTTGGGCGTCCACATTTCCTGTAAATGGTTGCTCATAAGTATTCTTTAGATACTTGAGATTAGTCTCTGCATCCCGCACTGCCTTTTCCGTAAAGTTGATAGGCTTACGGTAATGTTGTGTCGCAAAGAAGAAACGAAGCACTTGGCCATCAAGAGTTTTAAGGGCATCGTGTACGGTTATAAAGTTGTCCAAAGACTTAGACATCTTGACATTGTCGATATTGACAAAGCCATTGTGCATCCAGTAGTTAGCAAAGGTCTTGCCTGTTTTGGCTTCCGACTGGGCAATTTCATTGGTATGGTGAGGAAACTCTAGGTCAGCTCCACCACCGTGAATATCAATGGTGTCGCCCAAAATCTCTGTCGACATGACTGAACACTCGATGTGCCAGCCCGGACGACCAGGTCCCCAAGGACTGTCCCAAGAAATCTCGCCTGATTTGGCAGATTTCCAGAGGGCAAAGTCTACAGGATTTTCCTTACGAGCTGTTTCTTCATCGGTACGACCTGAAGCACCCAGCTCCAAATCTTCCAAGGTTTTATTAGCCAATTTGGCATAGTTGTGAGATTTTTCCACACGGAAATAGACATCTCCTTGACTCTCGTAGGCAAAGCCTTTTTCAATCAAATCTTCCACAAAGCGGATGATGTCAGCCATAAACTCCACCACACGCGGATGGCGGGTCGCAGGTTTGACGCCCAAGGCTGTCACATCCTCACGAAAGGCAGCGATGTACTTGTCCGCAACCTCCTGAGGCGTGATGCCTTCTTCCTTGGCACGGTTGATAATCTTATCATCCACATCCGTAAAATTGGAAATATAGGCAACCTCGTACCCACGATACTCAAAATAGCGACGAATGGTATCAAAAGCCACTGTTGAACGGGCATTCCCCACGTGGATATAGTTGTACACGGTTGGCCCACAAACATACATCTTGACCTTGCCGTCCTCGATTGGGACAAATTCTCGCAAATCACGAGACATAGTATCATAGATTTTAATCATAAAATAATAGTCAGGAAAACCAAAATCCAAGAACAGTTAATTTCATCACTGACAGTTCAATTGAATGTCAGTCCGAATATCTCTACACTTCGGAATCCCTTACTCCTTTCTTATTCAGATAAACCACCTGAGTCTGTTTGACAAAGCCAATTTTTTCATACAAGCGCTTGGCACCTACATTGCTGTCCTCTACTGCAATCTGAAATTCCTTATCATTTTGCTCAATCAATTGGTTGACAAGGGATTTTGCTAAGTAGCTTCCATAGCCTTTCCCACGTTCAGGTTCAGATATTGCTAAACCGTAGAAGTAATTCGTATTAGTCGATAAATCTACCGTGCAAGTTCCAATAATCTGACCGTCTTTTAACAAAATATATAAGCGACTTTCTGGATCCTTCAGAGCTTCAGCGACATATCTATCCACAATCTCTCTAGATTCATGCTCTTCTGAGAATGCCTGAAATTTTAACTGACTAATTTGATCCTGATACGAACTATCTGCTAACAAAACTTCAAGATTGGAAACAGTTGCTAACGGATAAGGTTTTCTATCCTTACCTAACCAAGTTTCTGTCTCTTCATCCTCGACCAATCCCCAGTTGCTGACAAAATCAGGATGGCGGTCTAGAAAAACACGCTCTGTCTGAAAAGTGACTGAATGAATCGGAAAAGAAGCTGTTTCTCTCTCAAAACTAGTAAACAATGCACGCGCAATTCCCTGACGGCGATGATCTGGATGAACCAGTATCGTCACTTCCACATCTTGGTCATCTGCATAGACAGTTAATAAACCAACAAGTTCGCCTTTTTCATAATAAAGGAAAAAGGCGGGCATGTTTGGGTCAAAATTAAGCATGTTAGATAGATAAGGATCACGATAGGTACCGTCATAGTTTTGGCAACAGTTAATTAGTTTTTTCGCCTCAGATAGCTCCTCTTGGCTTAACTTGTTTCTTGCTTGAATCATATAGGTACCCTCTACAACCCCGACGATCTGTGACTGGCTTCTTTAGCCTGCTCGAGTTTATTGACGTAGTACTCTCGTTTTTCTTCAACTTCGTGGATCGTCGGTTCATCCTTCTGTCCATGAACTCGGACAATCTTGGCCGGAATACCGACAACCGTCACATCACTAGGTACATCTGCTACGACAACTGCTGCAGCACCGACCTTGGCATTTGCACCAATTTCTACAGGACCAATGACTTGGGCATGTGCTGATATAAGGGCACCCTGACGAACGGTCGGATGGCGTTTGCCAACATCCTTACCAGTTCCACCAAGAGTTACTCCGTGGTAAAGCATAACGCCTTTTTCAACAATCGCTGTTTCCCCAATCACCAGACCAGAACCGTGGTCGATAAAGACACCTGAATCAATCTGAGCACCCGGATGAATCTCAATCTGAGTCCAAAAGCGCCAGAACTGACTGTGCATACGAGCCAGTAGTTTGAAGCCATGCTTCCAGAGAAAATGCGAGAGACGGTGGGCCGCCAAGGCCTTGACACCTGGATAAGTCAGCAAAACCTCCAAAGTGGTGCGGGCCGCTGGATCATTTTCTTTTACGATATCAATGGTTTCGCGCCACCATCCCATACATTTCTCCTTTTCTTATTCTGAATCTTTTGGTGTTTCTGTAATTTCTTTCTTAGGTTTGTGGTCCTTGTGATGACGTGGGCGGTGAGGACGCTCTGATTTTTCGCCTTTTTCATCACGTTCAGGTTTTGGAGGACGAGGAAGAAGGGCTTTCATAGAAGCATCCACACGTCCTTTTTCATCAATCTTGATAACCTTAACATCAACTTCATCCCCGATTGCTACCAAGTCTTCGACATTATTGGTACGCGTCCAAGCCATCTCAGAGATATGAACAAGGGCATCTGTCTTATCAAAGAGGTTAACAAAGGCACCAAATTTCTCGATACGAACGACTTTAGCACGGTAAACTTCGTCCACTTTGGCTTCACGGACCAAACCAGCAATAATCTCTTTAGCACGATTAATGGCATCTTGGTCGCTAGAGTAGATAGACACATTTCCTTCTTCGTCGATATCAATCTTAACGCCTGTTTCAGCGATAATCTTGTCAATGGTTTCTCCACCCTTACCGATGACAATCTTGATCTTGTCCACATCAATCTTGATGGTATCAATTTTCGGAGCAGTTGGAGCCAATTCTGGACGGACTTCTGGAATGGTTGCTTCAATCACATCAAGGATTTCAAAACGGGCTTTCTTAGCTTGGGCAAGAGCCTCAGTCAAGATTTCTGCTGTAATCCCTTGAATCTTGATATCCATTTGAAGGGCTGTAATCCCGTCACGAGTACCTGCGACCTTGAAGTCCATGTCTCCAAAGTGGTCTTCCAAACCTTGGATATCTGTCAAGACTGTGTAGTTATTTCCATCTGAGATGAGACCCATGGCAATCCCTGCTACTGGCGCCTTGATTGGCACACCACCAGCCATAAGAGCAAGAGTTCCCGCACAGATAGAAGCTTGAGATGAAGAACCATTTGACTCCAAGACTTCTGCTACCAAACGGATAGCATATGGGAATTCCTCCAAGCTTGGCAAGACTTGAGCAAGGGCACGCTCACCGAGAGCACCGTGACCGATTTCACGACGACCTGGCGCACCGTAGCGTCCAGTTTCCCCTACAGAGTATTGAGGGAAGTTATAGTGGTGCATAAAGCGTTTCTTATACTCTGGATCCAAACCATCAATGATTTGAGTTTCTCCCATTGGGGCCAAGGTCAAAACTGAAAGAGCCTGAGTTTGGCCACGAGTGAAGAGACCAGAACCGTGCACACGAGGAAGGAAGTCAACAACCGCATCCAAAGGACGGATTTCATCAACCTTACGGCCGTCAGGACGAACCTTATCTTCTGTAATCAAACGGCGCACTTCAGCGTGTTCCATTTGTTCCAAGATTTCAGCCACATCACGCATGATACGGTCAAATTCTTCGTGGTCCGCATATTTCTCTTCGTAAACAGCAGTTACTTGGTCTTTAACTGCTTGAGTTGCAGCTTCACGAGCCAATTTTTCTTCTACTTGGACTGCCTTTTGGAGGTCACTGTTGTAGGCTGCGATAATTTCAGCTTGCAAGTCAGCGTCCACATGAAGCAATTCTACTTCTGCTTTTTCTTTACCAACTGCTGCAACGATTTCTTCTTGGAAGGCAATCAATTCTTTGACTGCTTCGTGCCCTTTAAGAAGGGCTTCCAACATGATTTCTTCTGACAATTCTTTAGCACCAGATTCTACCATGTTGATGGCATGTTTGGTACCAGCTACTGTCAATTCAAGCAGCGATTGCTCTGCTTGTTCTTGACTTGGGTTGATGATGATTTGACCATCTACATATCCCACTTGCACCCCAGCGATTGGTCCATCAAATGGAATATCTGAAATGGAAAGTGCCAAGGATGAACCAAACATAGCTGCCATTGGTGCAGATGCATTTTCATCATAAGAAAGTACTGTGTTGATGACTTGGACTTCATTACGGAAACCTTCCGCAAACATAGGACGGATTGGACGGTCAATCAAACGCGCTGTCAAAGTCGCATCTGTTGAAGGACGTCCTTCACGTTTCATAAAGCCACCAGGAAACTTCCCAGCTGCATACATTTTTTCTTCGTAGTTGACTTGAAGTGGGAAGAAATCCCCAGTTGCCATTTTCTTAGACATAACGGCAGCAGTCAAGACAGTTGACTCACCGTAACGTACAACAACAGAGCCATTTGCCTGCTTAGCAACCTGACCAGTCTCTACAATTAACTCACGACCTGCAAAAGTCGTTTGAAACACTTGTTTTGTCATTTTAATCCCCTTTGGATTGATGAAATTATACGCCTTGCCTACAAAGATCAAGATACTGAGGACGTCAAAAGCAAAGTAAAAATAGGAAACTGACGAAGTCTTCGATGAAGACAAGACAGTTTATCTTTTTTACACAGCTTTTCGGCCGGGTTCAATTACTCAAGATACAAATCATTAGAAAGGTTTGATGCTAAAACATCTAAGACTCTCAGTTTAAATGCATTATTTTTTTAATACCCTCATCTTTGTATCAAGTACGTACAGAGTCTATTTTATCATATTTTTCTTAAAAAGTGCGGTCTTTACCATTAAAAAGGAACCATTCCCCTCACCTGAGAAGAATGGTTTGCTTTTTATTATCCTAGAGACTGGTGATTAAACAAGGCATGGGTCGCTTGGTGGATGTATTTTGCTGTTTCAGCATTGTTCATAGTGTAGAGATGCACACCGGCAACATCCTGAGTTACCAAGTCTACGATTTGGTCCACTGCATAGGCAAGTCCTGCTGCTCTGAGCGACTCAGGGTCATGCTCATACTTGTCTAAGATGGCTTTAAATTTGCGTGGAAGATGGATATTTTCACAAGTCTTCAAGAGACGGAGAGCCTGATTTCGATTCAGAATTGGCATAATCCCTGCATGAATGGGAACATCAATCCCAGCCAAGATACACTTGTCTTGGAAATCATAGAAACTCTCATTGTCAAAGAAAAGCTGAGTTACAAGACTCGAACAACCCGCATCCACTTTCTTCTTAAGATTTTGAATATCTGAAATCTGATTTGGTGAATCTGGGTGTCCTTCTGGATAACAAGCTCCAACAATATCAAAGTGAGGGGCTTGTTCCTTGATGAACTCAATCAAGTCGGTTGCGTAGCGGAAATCCTTTTGTGGTTCCACATCAGGAATAATATCCCCACGAAGAGCCAAAATTTTCTGCACTCCAACCTTGTCCAAGTCAGCAATGGTTTCAGCCACCTTGTCCTTAGTCAAATAGATGGCTGGCAAGTGAGCAATAGTCGGAATCGCCAAATCATTTTGGATAAAGTCGGCCAAACGGACCGTCGTTTCCTTGATATTAAATTTATTATTGCTGGCAGTCACACTGATAAAGTGGGGAGCCAACTCCTGCATATCTTGAAGAGCAGAAATAATGTTATCATTACCCACGGCTGAGTTGGGAGGGAACACTTCAAATGAGAGTGACGGTGTTTGGCGTGACATAGTCTTTATCCTTTTCTAGTTGATTTTTTGTTAGCTGGACTCTGGAATCCAAGTGAAACAGGTAGATTGGCCAAACAGCGCTTCTTGAGAAATCCTTATCTTACAATTTCTCACGCGCAGCTTTCGCTGCTTCCACAAGGCGGATCAAGCTTTCTTTTGTTTCTGGAATACCACGTGTTTTCAAACCACAGTCAGGGTTGATCCAAACTTTCTTGCTTGGCACTTTAGCAAGGATGGCTTCGATTGTATTGTCGATTTCGCCTTCATTTGGCACACGAGGTGAGTGGATATCGTAAACCCCAGGTCCCACTTCTGTTTGGAAGTTTTTCGCTTTGAGTTCGTCCAAGATTTCAAGATTTGAACGGCTAGCTTCAAAGGAAATAACATCTGCATCCATGTTGTCGATAGCTGGGATGATATCTGTAAATTCTGAGTAACACATGTGAGTGTGGATTTGAGTATCTGGCGCTACTGTTGAGTGTACCAAGCGGAAGGCAGGAATTGCCCAGTCAAGGTAGTCTTCGTACCAGTCGCTACGACGGAGTGGCAATTTTTCACGAAGAGCAGCCTCGTCGATTTGGATGATTTTCACACCAGCAGCTTCAAGGTCAAGTACTTCATCCTTGATAGCAAGGGCGATTTGAAGAGTAGAATCCTTGATAGAGATATCTTCACGTGGGAATGACCAGTTGAGGATGGTAACAGGTCCAGTCAACATACCTTTAACAGGTTTGTTTGTACGGCTTTGTGCATAGCTAGACCATTTAACAGTGATTGGGTTAAGACGAGTAACATCACCCCAGATGATTGGTGGTTTAACCCCACGCATACCGTATGACTGTACCCAACCATTTTTAGAGAAGAGGTAACCTGACAAGTTTTGACCGAAGTACTCAACCATGTCATTACGCTCAAATTCACCGTGAACAAGGACATCAAAGTCGATATCTTCTTGCCATTTGATCCATTCGTCAATTGTTTCAGCAAGGAAAGCATCGTACTCTTCTTGAGACAATTCACCTTTACGGTAAGCCAAACGTTTAGCACGAACTTCTTTTGTTTGAGGGAATGAACCGATAGTTGTTGTTGGAAGAGCTGGAAGTTTGAAAGCTTCTTCTTGGATAGCTTCACGTTCAGCAAATGCTGGCAAACGAGTGTAGTCTGCATCAGTCAAACCAGCGATACGCGCACGAAGTTCAGCATTTTCACCAACACGCTCAGTCGCAAAGAGTTCTTTGTTGGCTGCAAGTGCTTCTTCACCTTGACCATTGCGGATAGCATCCAAATCACGAATCTCATCCAATTTTTCAACTGCAAAGGCAAAGTGGTTCAAGATTGCTGGTTCAAATTCTTCATTAGCAGTTGTAAATGGCACATGAAGAAGTGAGCATGAGCTTGTCAATACAATGTTTTCAGCTGGAATTTGCTCAAGAACGGCCAAGCTCTTTTCGTAGTTGTTGCGCCAGATGTTTTTACCATTGACAATACCTGCATAAAGAGTCTTGTCAGCTGGGAAACCACCTTTAACCAATTCAAGAGTTTTCTTACCTTCAACGAAGTCAAGACCGATAGCATCTACTGGCAAGTTTACAAGGTCAGCGTAAACGTCACGAACGTCTCCGAAGTAAGTTTGAAGCAAGACTTCAAGACCTTTTTTGTCAGCCAAAAGTTTATTGTAGAGGTTCAAGAAGAGAGCTTTTTCTTCAGATGTCAAATCTTTTACAAGAGCAGCTTCGTCGAGTTGGATACGAGTCGCACCAAGTTCAGCCAATTTAGCAAAAACGTCTTGGTAAGCAGCCACTAAGCTATCTACGAAGTCTTCTGCTTTCACGCCTTCTTCAAAGTCTGACAATTGAAGGAAAGTGAATGGACCTACAAGAACTGGGCGAGTGTTCAATCCAAGTTCTTTTGCTTCTTGGAACTCATCGAAGATCTTGTGACCTGCAAGTTTGACTTGAGTGTCTTTTTCAAACTTAGGAACGATGTAGTGGTAGTTGGTGTTGAACCATTTCTTCATTGGAAGGGCGCGAACGTCCCCTTTTTCTCCTTGGTAACCACGACCCAAAGCGAAGTAGCGCTCAAGGTCAGACAAGTCCAAGTTTTGAACTGAAGCAGGTACCACGTTGAAAAGGAAAGCTGCATCTAGGAAGTTGTCATAGTGAGAAAAGTCATTTGATGGAATTTCAGTGATGCCTTTTTCTTTGACGATATTCCAGTGTTTAGCACGCAAGTCTTTTGCGGCTGCCAAGAGTTCTTCTTCTGAGATTTCTTTTCTAAAGTATTTTTCAGTTGTAAATTTTAATTCGCGGAATTCGCCCAAACGAGGGAAACCGATGATTGTAGTTGACATGATGTGTCCTCCAAAATTTGTTGTTGAAACTATCTTAACAGAAAAGAAATCATCTGTATAATTGTAAAAAATTAGGCTTTGATATAGTTTGAAACTATATCTCCGTTTTAGACAAAAGAAAAAGACTTGATACAAATGCCTCAAATCCTTTGTGTAGCTTGTTTTTTAACTATATTTCAGTTAGACTGGTCAAACACGTTATTAGTAATTCTTATAAGTGACTATGGCTTGTTATTAGAAAAGACTATAACTGATTCTAGTCAACTTTTCCCCTGTTCAAGTGGGACGACTGCTAGTGTCTTTCCTAAACTGGCTAAAACTTTCAAGACTGTATCCAACTGAGGACTTGTCTTTCCTGTTTCCATCCTAGCTATGACAGGCTGGCTCACTCCACTGAGTTCCTCTAGCTTTTTCTGGCTGATTCCTTGCTCATGTCTGGCTTCAATCAACTCACTCATGATAGCCACTCGCATATCACTTTCAAGTATTTCCTCCTTGGTAAAGAGTTCTGACCTGACATCCTTCCAGTTACTCCCAATAGCACTATTCTTCATCACTTACCCCTCTTTCTTTTAAGTCCTTCAGTTCACGCTTGGCTTTTTCAATTTCTCTTCTAGGAGTTTTCTGAGTCTTTTTGACAAAATGATGTAAAAGAACAAAACTACCATCAAGCCATGCTACAAATAAAATTCGATCTCTCAAAGGTCTTAGTTCCCATATCTCATCTTCCAAGTGTTTCATATAGGGTTCCCCAGCTCTGGTCCCTTGCTGACTAAGTAACTCGATATAGTCATTTAGTTTATTGAGTTTGATGCGGCTATCCTTACTTTTACGACAGGCCAATTCTCTCATATAATCCAAGACTGGCTCATTTCCATTTTTGTCCTTATAGAAGTAAATCGTATGCACCTAGCAACCTCTTTCTAATTTAATTATAACTCAAAAGTTATTAAAAGTAAATCCTAACATTCATAAAAAGAAGACCTTAGAAAAATTCCAAAGGTCTCATCTTTATTATTCGAAAAAATACGAGAAGAGTTATAAATTGAAGGCAATCCTTACTATTATTCCAGCTCTATCCCCTTCTCTCGGAGATTAGCCAGACACTCCTCATAGTAGGTAGCATCATGCTCACTATAGATAGGACTTTTCAGCTTTTCCTCTACTAAGTCTTGATAAGGAGGGCAGGTCTTACCTCGGTAATTCTTGTTCAGCCACTCTGGACTGACCTTATAGCCTCGGTTAGCCATCTCCTTCATGATCAAGTCATGATAGGCATAGAGACGATAGGGCGAGTGGGTAAAGACATAGTCCACCGTTTCATGCTTTCTGCCCCAACCATTGCCACGGAGAGCACAGCACTCTCGATGCTGCCCCAAAAGTTGAGGACGGGGAAGTTGTGAAATCAAAGCCTCATGCCAAAGTCTCATGACAATCTCCTTTCAGTAAAGTCGAATGTTGCAAATAGGTATTTGGGTAAAGTTCAAGCAAGTCTCGAGTCTTAGCGATTAAGTCTTCTTTGGTGGCATGACCAGAGTGATAACGCTCCAGTAAAAACATATAATCCTTGCGTTCAGTTTCCGTTGCTTTCTTTTTGAAATAGCCCCAAATATGCTGAAAGGCATTGCAAACCTGACCCCTGTGTTCTGGAATCTGGCAGGCACGGTCGATCAGTTCTTGAACATAACTTACCTTCACCTCTTCATTCTTCAAGTATTGGCGAATCTCATTGTATATATTGCTAGAATGACTCAACACGAGGTATTTGTTTCTAGCCCAGAGTTGTTGGCAAAGGGCACGTTGGTTGTTATTTTCCATATTTCTCCTTGCTTTCTACTAGTTCCCCGGAAATATGGAAACAAAGTTATATCTTAAAAATGAGCGAATTATGAGCGGAATATGAGCGAATTGATTACGCCCATCACCATTTAAAATCCTTCAAAAACTCTTTAAGCTCAGCATCGGCTTCTGGTGTGGTTCCGTGTAGTTGACCGAGCATTTCGAGTAGGGAAGCGGTTTGGTTTTGGATTGCTTGATTTGTCGTGTTGATCTTACTGACTATATCTGTCAGTGGCTCGACTTCTTCTTCCTCAAAGGTATCTACATAGCGAGGGATATTGAGGTTGTAGTCATTTTCAACGATTTCTTCATAACTTGCCAGATGGGCAAACTTGTCAATCTCCTCACGTGACTTGTAGGCTTCCAGAATCTTCTCGATATGCGCATCCGTCATGATATTCTGGTTTTTCCCCTTATCAAACTCCTTAGAAGCATCGATAAAGTAGACATCACGATTGGTACGGTTCTTTTTGAGAATGATGACCGTGGTCGGAATGCTGGTATTAAAGAAGATATTAGCAGGTAGACCGATAACCGTGTCAATGGCTCCTTCTTCTAACAAGGCCTTACGAATGGTTCCTTCCGCATTGCCACGGAAAAGAACCCCGTGAGGAAGGACGATAGCCATAACCCCGTTATCCTGCTTGAGATGGTAGTAACCATGCAAAAGAAAGGCAAAGTCAGCCTTGGACTGGGGTGCCAGTTTCCCAAATGGAGAGAAACGAGGATCCGCCATAAAGCCAGAGCTTGCTGACCACTTGGCAGAGTAGGGCGGGTTCATGAGAACACCATCAAAGTTAGTCGGTTCTTGAGTCGGCCAGTCTTCATCTAGTGTATCGGCATTGTGGAGAAATTGATTTTCAACAGGAACACCGTGTAGAATCATGTTCATCCGAGCCAAATTATAGGTTGAGGTATTGAGCTCCTGACCAAAGTAGACCACCGTCTGCGGTTTATGAGAGTATTTCTTGGCATTGAGCAAGAGAGAGCCAGACCCCATAGTCGCATCATAGATGGTAAAGCCTAGCTGATCCTCACGACCCAAAAAGGCAATCTGAGTCATGAGTTTGGCAACAGGCTGAGGTGTATAGAACTCACCAGCCTTCTTACCCGAGTCAGTCGCAAACTGACCAATCAGATACTCATAAGCATCTCCCAGCATATCACCAGCATGACCAGCCACATCTAGCACAGCCAACTCTTTCATGACCGCCGCCACCGTTTGGTTTTGCTTTTGCGGAGTCGCCCCTAGCTTTTTGGAATAGAGGTCAATATCTTCAAAGAGGTTTTCATAAAGTTCGTCACTCTGCTCGATATCACGAAAACCCTGAGCCAAGTCTTCCAACTGGAAAGTCCCCTCATTAACACGTGCTACAAGAGCCGTAAAGGTCAACTCAGGCTTGATACTATAGTTGAGTTCGTCCTTCATGACTGCAAGAAGATCCTCGTGGGTATCCGCATCCTCAAAGTAGTTACAATAGACCTCAAGGGCAGCCTCTAGACTCTCACTCCCCTCCTCCATAGTCTCCGCCACGAAAAAGAGCATCTTATCTGACAAGTACTTATAAAAGACCATACCCAAAAGATAGGACTTGTAGTCATTGGCATCCATCTTAGAGCGGAGAACATCCGCTGAGTTCCACAGGGCTTGGTATAGCGACTGGGAAGTTTGTGTTGTTTCCATAATGTTTCTTTCTAAGTTTTTATTGATAATGGTTTCTTTAGTTCATCAATTTTGGCTTCAAATACGAATCCATTTGACTCCATTTGATTTAGTTTTTCCCGAATATTTAAAATTACTGTCTTTTCATAATCTACATAGTCGTATGGTGGAGCAAACATATATCTTCCTGTCCAAAGAATATATTTCTTATTTTCAGGAATGATATCAAATCCATCAAAGCCATATTCATTCGATAAAATAGACTGAAATATCCAGAATGATAGAAACTCTACATCGTTGAAATGATTTATAAAATTCCATATACTGCTATCCCAACTATCGAATCTACTAAATTTTTCCACTGAAGTCAAATAAGTCAACAGAAGAAAATCTTTTCTACGATACTTTGTAAAAGTTTGACAACCAATATCTAAATCATGAAAATGGCACCCTAAATCATGGAAGCTCAATACTCTATGCTTTTCTAAAAAATATATAATCTCAGATTGATCTAATCCTGCAGGTTTTAAAATATTTTCCCACATTTCAACAATTTTAGAAATCACATCTTTTGTTAGGGGATAATTTCTTTCATATGGAGGCACTATCTCATTATACTTTTCTTGGACAATAAGAGTCATAGAGGGACTATTTTTAAACTTCATCGATTCATTAATAACAATATTTAGTAAACTTTTTTTCTGAATATCAGAAAAATCTGCAAATTGATTATTCAAATATTGATAAAAATCAGTCTTTTGATCCGAATTTAATAACTCTTGTATAAATTTATCTGACTGTTCCATGAATAAAGTATCTAATTCATCTTTTGTACGATTCATAGGCACTTCATAAAGAAAATATTCCATACTATTCTTATTAAAACTTAGTGGATATTGCTCATTATCAACTTTTTGGATTTCAGATAACAGCTCTTTTATTGTGTAGCCTTTACGGAGGAAATCTTCTAACTTTGTTTTCTCATTCTCTTCTATAACTATTTGTTTATTGTTGAGTATTTTCTTATAGAGTTCTGGATAAAACAAGTAAGCATATATAATTAATAACTGTTGTTCGACTTGAACACGACCAAATTTCCTTCTTGTAAAAAATTCTTTATTTACATAATCATTAAAATGTTCCCTATCACGTAAATTTCTCTGGTCACTTTTAACTCTTTTTTTAAAATTCTCTGATAAATAAACGCCAAACTTTTTTTCTAATAAATGAAAATAACTATCCCAAATGTTTGAAGAATGTAGTACAAAAGGTAATTCAACTTGCCTATCAATTATCTTTGATAGATAGTTATCCTCTCTCTTATAAAGTAGTGTCATATCACCAACAAAAATAATAGGTAGCTTTCCATTTATCAAACTAAAAAGTTTATAACAGTCTTCTTGTTGCTTTTCCAGCATTCTATCAAAATCATCAATAACTAAAATCTTAGAAAATTTATGTAGTCTAGTTAATAAGAAGCTATACAACTCATCAGATTTATATTTAAAAACATTCCAAACTGCAACTCCTAAAGATACCAATCCTCCAATTTTCAGAATCACTGATTTCTCAGAACCAAAATACTCACCCAATCCTAAATCCACAATATTAGTCATTAAAATAGAAACCATTACTAGGGCAACAATACTTAACCTCATCAAAACTAAGTAAAAAAATGGGTGGAGTTTTGAAAATGTTACTTCAATCATTGAACGATTATCTGTTAATCTCCAAAAATCCATAGTAATTAGTTTTATCTTTTTATTCTTATTTACATCCTGTAAAAATGTTGATTTCCCTGAGCCCCAGTTTCCATTAAGAAAATATGTTTTATCTTCTTGCAGTAGTTCAGCAAAATTTTTTGCTGCTGTTGAGGTATCGATTTTCTCTAGTTTTATATAATTCTTTTCCATTTTGATTTACCTAAATAAACATATCCTGCAAAAGTTTCTTTTTTAGTGTTTCTAGCTGAGAAATTTTTTCTTGGTAAGAGTTGATGAGGTTATCGAGGTTTGAGAAATAGGCACCGATGGCTTGTTGTTCCTCATAAGATGGAAATTTTGAAACCACTTTTTCAATAGTTTTTTTAGACAAACTTGGAACACCTGTAGATTCATCAAATTTCTTCCAACGAATTTTTTGAAAAATTAAGAAAAGATAATTCAAGTCATATCCTACCTTACATATAACATAAAATAAAGTATCTACTGTCCAAAAAGGTGCTGATAATAAATATGGTTTATCTATAGTTCCTTTTCTTCCAATACCTATAGCATCCTCATCAGTTAATTTTTCATTTACAGAAAGCATGTAACCACCAGTGCCATATACAGGAATGTCTCCATTCTTTAAATGTTTATAGTCTCTACCAGAATTAATAGTACAAACCTCTGATAAACTCTTCCTTTCCCAGTCCTCTTCAAATCCATCTAAACGAATCTCAGGTACTGTCTGTCCAACTTTTGGAAACATCTTGGAGAGCATGGTCGCCTTGAGAGATTGATAGTTGGCTAGATTGTCCTTGTAGCTAGACAGGAGGTCGTCAAGTGTGCGGAAAAGAGAGCCAATGGCGGATTGTTCTTCAAATGTAGGGAAATCCATCTTAAAGTTTTTCATCTCTGAAGCTAAAATATGCTTAATAGTATTACCAGTAGAAATTAAAGCAAGATCTTTTCTCTTACCGTTAGATTGAAATTGATAATTTAAGAAATGCGGATTTACTTCTTTTTTATAATCAGTAAAAACTATCAGAGCGTGAGCAGCAGTATTATTTAATTCTTCTGGAATAACAGCTGTGTGACCTACATGTCCAGATTGCACCATTACAATATCATTTGTTTTCAACCACTTATCTCTTTGTTTTTCATAAAATTCATCATTTATGAAAATCTGAGAATTATAATTAATTTTGCCATTTTTGACATTATTAGATTCTAAATAAAACTTGCCTTCCTCAACATAATAAGGAGTTGCAGTTCCGACAAAAGCATTTCTTATAGTACCGAAAATATTTATTAATTTTTCTATATCCCATTTATCTTCATAATTTTGAAACCTTATTTTTGGAGTATTACTTTGTTTTTTCATATATCTTATTTTTCCTATACTCATCTAAAATATTTTTAACAACTTTGGTTACTGCTATTTCTTCTTTATCCCATTTACTATGTTGCTCATCTCCTTCATAGTTGTAACCCAAACAAACCTTCTCACTTTCTTTTTTTATTTTTAAAAGAATATCAGTTCTATTTTCTTCAATATATACTTCAATAGCTTTTCTTTCATCATCGCTATAAAATACAGGAATTAAGCTTAAATGTCGTCTCCATGCATCGCCATCCTGATTAAGTAGTTCCTTCAACAAATACATTAGCTTAATCTCGATAGAATCATGCAAATAGTAGTAATAAGTAGAATTTAATTTTATATCTTCAAATCCGTTGGAAATTTTTAAAAAATTAAACTGTGGTTGAACAGACAAACCTCTATACTCATCAATATAATGGGAGGTAAACTCTAATAAGATTGTTTGATGATATCTTAGACGTAAAATTTGCCACGAACTTCTTGCATTAAGATGAATAAGCGCATAAACTGGTGCTCTTAATTCATCGTTTTGTGGATCATCAGTTAAATCAATCGTAAATTCTGGAAAAGGATTATAGTACCATGAAATATTTTCATAAGAGTTCTTCATCTTCACCCAATTCTCTGTATCATCAAGATATGTGATAACTCTCTCTTTCGGAAATGGTATTATACCCAATCTAAACTTAAAAAGTTTTTCAATATCATCTATATTTGCCTGACTATCAATAGCAGTATTCTTAGAACCTTTTCGAACATAAATTTGATTTTCTCTAACTTTACTATATTTTCTAGTTATATAAAATGGAATCTTGTTTGATTTTTTTATAATTAAAACATCTAAATCCCCATCATTTATAGTTCGAAATTCAACTGCCGGAATCATATCTCCAGCCCAAGTTAAATTTTGTAAAAAATCTTGATAATTTTCTTGTGTCCACTTATTCGAAAATTGCTTAACTCCTGTTATCTTAACGGGTTTATCTTGGATTCCCATGATAATGTATGCATCACGATTACTTAAATTATTTGCCATACAAATAATATCATGGAGAAGGTCATTCTTCTTTTTATTTTTTTCTTCTTTACTTTGACCTTCATAGAAATACGGTTTTTCTTTAAAATCCCAATATTCCCCTTCTGTTCCTTGATAAAAGAATTCTCTTACAATATCTTCAATTTCTTGATTCGTTAGCATAAAATCTCCTTTGGCTTTTTGACATTCTAGAAATTCCTTTTCTTCTCAGACCTTTTATTCTAGCATCTTTACTATTTCTAGTTTTTAACACATATAGTTGTACAAAGAAAGAATAAGCTAGAATCGCTTTTTGAACCATTAGATAATTCACAATTTTTTCATCAACTAAACCATGCATAAATAGATTTCTATTTAACGGAAGTGTCTCTTCATCATAGTCTTCTTCTAGGTATTTAAATTTTATAAAGAGATTTATCTGTCTATAACCTTCATCATGATATTCAGAAATATATGCAATTTGAGAAATTACCTCTTTTAAGTAATCGTTATGATTTAAAGAATCCATAAAATTTCTAACCGAATCATGCGAAATTTTAATTTCAGATTGCTTTTTCTCTTGTTCTTGTAGTTGGAGTTCAGCTAGTACATTTTCAATTCTTTCACAACAAAACATGACCATTGTTTTATACATTTTTAACTGTTCGAGATTTTGTAATTGTTCTATCTCTCTGTAAGTTTTAAGAGATTTAGGGACGAAGTCATAAACTGTCCTACCATATTCTTCTTCCCATAATGATAGATATTCCATCAATACAATATTAGCTTCTTTTTGATTTTCTATTTCATATGATCCCATTTCATCAATGAATAATAATGGAGGATAGATATCAAAGTGCAAGAATTGTGCTATTTTTCTTTTATCAAGTTCCTCTAAATCTTTTTTATATTTTTCAAAATCAATCAAAGAAATAGTATTAATTAATGATTTAAACGTGTAGGAATAGGACTCTCTTATCTTATCAATCACTGAAAGCATTGGACTCAAATCTATTTTTGGAATCACTATTTGTGATAATATTTTTGAATACGTATCAGCAATTGGTTTTATAGTCTCGGTGAGAACTGAACTAATTTTTTGAAATTCATCTCTTGCTATTTCTAAATTCAGAAACTCTGATTTTAGTTCTGAAAAGACTTTTTCTGATTCCTTTTTATTTTCTTCCTCACTATACATAAACTTTACCTTTATTACAATAATTTATATACTAAAAAATAATTTAACTTCAGTAACAACTCTAAAGAATTGCTTACTAAAATTATACCACGAAACCACAAAAATCCCCCTTAGAAATCCGCTTCTAAGGGATTGTCTTTATCCTGCTGCTTGGGCTGGTTCTGCTGGTTTGGTCTTTTTATCTTTCTTGCTGTTAGTGATGAGACGGCGCTTGCTATCTCGGATGCTATTGAGTTCCTTGAGGAGTTGAGTCAGGTGTTCCTTTTCAGGGTAGGCTTCTGCACTAGCTGCGGTATAGCGCATAAAGAGGTCGTAGCTGGTTGAAAGTTCGGTACGGAGTTGTCTGGTCTTGCCGACTTCCTTGGCAGACTTAGAAGCACGCGCATTACTTTCCACTTGGTCATATTCCTCTTGAGCATTGACCACCGCCGTCAGCATAGGTGTCAGTCCTAGACTGGTAACTGCCTCGTGATAAGGTGTTTCACTCAGCGTTTTGAGCAGGCTCTTGATTTCTGCCGTCTCTACATCATTGCTGTGCTTAGTGATGTCCTTGTACTTGGCAAAGACTGGTTTCAGAGTTTCATGAGCTTCTTTGAGCTTGGCATCCTTAATCTTCGCAAATCCTCTATGAAGGGTAAAGAGACCGACCAAGGCACTATCACGATTGCGATCAACTTCTGTCAGATTACTAGACTCTTTCGTCTCCACCACTGCAAGTTGAGCTTGAAAATCATCTAGCTTGGTCTTGAAGGGTTCCAAATGTTTGGCATACATGCCCTCGTCCTTGTTTGCCTTAGAAAAAGTTGCCAAACTTTGATGTGTATCCATCATTAGGCTTTCAAACTCACGGTTGGTAAAGTTGCTGTAACTAAGTGGGCGAATAGCGTATGTTTTTGTCATGATGATATCCTTTCTATTTAACAAATCATTTATTATCTTCTTTATCAAATAAAGAGTGGAGTAGATCTGAAAGATGAGGCTCTCTTGGAACAGATTTTACCACACCCACTCTCCTATGTTCTCTTAACATCGAACTGTCCTTTACTTCAAATACTTGAAACAATACAAAGACCAGCAATACAATTCCAAATACAGGAAGTGACCATAGTACACTCTCCTCATCATCTCTAACTTTCTTCATCAATTTTTCTCCTTTAAGTTGATACATCCATTCTAACAGTTTCCAAAACCATTTTAACCCCCATCCGCTCAACTGTCATTATTTCCATCTAAAATGTACTTTTCAGGACAAATCAGATATTCTCAAAATAAAAAATCCCTATCTGACTGGAAACACATACCGTCCATCAGATAGAGACACTTACTATTTTTAGATTTTACCTTTTCTAGCTTTAGAATACATTTAAACTTTAGGAAATACGGCTATTCGAAAGTTCGAAGACCTCAAAACTTTCTCAGATAAGCTATTCGAAACGTAGATTACTTATAAATTTATGGAATTACGCTTATTCTAAACCTAGAATACATGTAAACTTTAGGAAGTGAAACTATTCTAAGTCTCGAAGAGCTATCTTCCAACCCTTAATGGCTCAATGACTTGCTCCACTAGTTGGGTATAGGCTTCTTTGATTTGTTTTTTATAGAGGAGAGGATTGAGGGCATCCGCCACCTCTAGCTTATAGTCCTGATAGCGCTGGCTCTTGGTCAGCTGGCTTTCTCCTAATTGTTTTTTAGCTCCCTTACGGTAATGTTCGACATAGTAACGGAGTTCATCCTCGCCGACATACCAGCGCTTGCTAAATACTTGGATATGTTGCTGGATGACAGCCTCTATCATCTGATCCAAAATATTTGCGATAGACTGACCACGATAGTTTTCTGGATGCTCTTGTACCTCTCTCCACAGTTCAGTGATGATCTGGGCAAGATTGGGATTGGTCTTCTCAAGGCTCTGAATATAGTTATCCACGGCTTCCCTATCTTGAGCGCTTAGGTTCTTTTCTTGACTTTGACCTTGCTCAATCAGGCTTTGGATCAAGGTCAAGATATAGGCATAGTTAATTTCGTCCACTTGGATAGACTCCAGTTCATAGTGGATATCAAGTGGCTCTCCATCGTCATCATCCTCTACTCGGCTTTTTAATTCTGCAAGGACATTGCGATAAAGACCCAGATACCTTTCCAACTTTTCTCCATCAAGTCCTGTCTGACTGTAAAGCTCTTCCTCATCATACTCTTTATACACTCGGATAGAGGCTAGGTATTTATCAAAGGATTGATAGGTTTTAGCTAGTTTCCTCAACTCAGGCGTAGAGATTTGCTCGATTTGGAGTCCTTCCTCAGAATCATCGGTGATGAGATTTTGGAAATCACTGCAACTCCGTAAAAAGTTCCTCTTTTCCTCTTCCCAGCTTGGGGCTAGGACCTCGTTTTCACCACCATTTGAATAGAGCTTGAGGGCATTATCTACTGCTTCCTTAAAGGCTAGAGGCTTTTGGAAGGTGATGATATGACCATAGGTCTTACTGCTATCAAAAATACGGTTGGTTCGGCTAAAGGCCTGGATCAAGTCCTGCGGTTGCATGGGTTTGCGGTCGATAAAGAGAGTTGATAGACAAGGGGCATCAAAGCCTGTTAAGAGACGATTGACCACGATGACTAAGTCCAACTGCTCATTGCGATAGAGGTATTTGTCCTGTTTTCTAGCTAGACGATTATTGACATCCGTATTAAAGCTACGAAGATCCGCCATGGTAAAGTGGGTATCAAACTCTTGGTTGTAATCCTCTAAGACTTGCTTCATGTGGTCTTGATTGGCTCTTGAGTCTTCTTCGTTTTCTGTGACCGAGTAGGTGATAGTCGCCTTTGGAAAGTCAGGAAGGACCTTCTTGACCCTTTCCGATACCTTGACACGTGTCTGACCAGCTTTGACTCGTTTTAGTAGGTCATAGTAGGCTTGGGCTTGAGGGATTGATTTAACGGTCAGGATAGCATTGTAGGTCTTACCAACTCCTTTTTGGAATCCTAGCTGTTGACGGGATTTATTGATAATGGCATCCAAGACTTCCAGCATATGCTCCTCATTCTCATAGACTGTATCTGGTATGTCATTTTCAGATTTATCCGTG
This sequence comes from Streptococcus mitis, assembly GCF_946190285.1. Classification (GTDB taxonomy): domain Bacteria; phylum Bacillota; class Bacilli; order Lactobacillales; family Streptococcaceae; genus Streptococcus; species Streptococcus mitis_CP. Next base: position 98,773 of record NZ_CAMHZX010000006.1, read on the forward strand.
ATGAGGGTATTGCGATAATCTACCTTAAAACCTAAGACAGCTCCATCATGGATGGCTTCCTTGACTGTATACTCATGGAGACGGTCTCCGTACTGTTGCTGAGTGGTTTGAGCTAGGTCTCCGACCTGCTGGCGTTTATTTTCCTTAAAGATAGGTGTGCCTGTAAAACCATACCAGAGGGACTGAGGGAAAAAGGCCTTAATGTCTTTTTGTGTTTGAGGTGTTACAGCACGGTGGCATTCATCCACAACAAAGGCCACTCGGAGTCCCTTGATTTTGTCCGCATCTCTTTGGTAAAGACCTTGTTCAAACTTACGCATCATGGTGGTGATTTTCTGGATGGTCGTTACCACCACACGCTTATCATTGCTTCCTAGTCGCTTAACCAAATCATGGGTATTATCCGTCTCATCAATATCAATGACATCATTGGTCGCATAAGAGAGAAATGACGAAGTGGTCTGTTGGTCCAAGTCCCTGCGGTCAACGACAAAAATCGTCTTTTGGATAGATGGAATCTGGAGGAGATTCCGAGCTACCTTATAGGAGGTCAGGGTCTTCCCTGAACCTGTCGTATGCCAGACATAGCCTGATGCTTGCTGGCGAGAGGCTTCTTGCACTGCTTCGATGGCATGGATCTGGTAGGGACGCAAGAGGATAAGAGCCTTCTTGCTATCATCAAGGACCGAGTATTGCATGACCATCTGATGAGCACGAGGGATGGAAAGTACTTCGTGGGCAAAGCTGGTCAAGCTCGTTATGGGTTGGTTGTCCTTATCCACCCACTTGGTTAGAAATTGCTTGTTGAGTTTATTTTCCCTAGCGGCAGCGATATAGCGTGTGTCTACTTTATTGGTCACAACAAACATCTGTAAGCTAGAGTAAATGCCACGGAACTTGCCTTCTCTATCATACTTTTTGATTTGATGAAAGGCATCTAGAAAAGCAACTCGGGGACTTTTAAGCTCAATCTGAATCATGGGAAGCCCATTGATCAAGAGGGTCACATCTAGCCTGCGGTCTTGATCCTGAGGATTTATCTTATCTCTCTCGACTTGGTTGACAACCTCATAACTAGACTTACCAGCTGCGATATTGTCTCGCCAAATAACAGATAAACGGATAGTCCCCAAACTAGCATCTTCTCTCTGAACCTCAACCTTGGCAATGCCATTTTCGCCGACCAACCACTTGGCCGCATCATAGTAGCTAACAAAGTTCAGTTGATTCTTTATCTGGCGTTTTTCCTGTTCTGTCAGGGGATGATCTGCCAATAGCGCCACATTGTTCTGGGCTAGCTTTTCAAAAAAGTTTTCCCATAATTGCTCTTCTGTTTTGAGGTCTTCTCTGTATGTCCATTGACTTTCCCCAGTTACCAGTTGGTTGATCAGTTGTTTTTCTATCTCCAGTTCTGGTTTTACCTGCATCATACTCTCTCCTTTGCTACATGTCTGCTCCCTTTATTATAGCATGTTTAGCCTCAAATTCCATCACTCTTTCCATTGTAAAAAGACTCATTCCCCCTTTCTCCTCCAAAATATGGTATAGTAGAGTTATACTATCTATGAGGAGTTCACATGTCACAGGATAAACAAATGAAAGCTGTTTCTCCACTTTTACAGCAAATTATCAACATCTCATCGATTGTCGGTGGGGTTGGGAGTTTGATTTTCTGTATTTGGGCTTATCAGGCTGGGATTTTACAGTCTAAGGAAACCCTCTCTGCCTTTATCCAGCAGGCAGGCATCTGGGGGCCACCTCTCTTTATCTTTTTACAGATTTTACAAACGGTCGTCCCTATCATTCCTGGGGCCTTGACCTCGGTGGCAGGGGTCTTTATTTACGGGCACATCATCGGTACGATCTACAACTATATCGGCATCGTGATTGGCTGTGCCATTATCTTTTATCTGGTGCGCCTCTATGGGGCTGCCTTTGTCCAGTCTGTCGTCAGCAAACGCACCTATGACAAGTATATCGGTTGGTTGGATAAGGGTAATCGTTTTGACCGTTTCTTTATCTTTATGATGATTTGGCCCATTAGTCCAGCTGACTTTCTCTGTATGCTGGCTGCCCTGACCAAGATGAGTTTCAAGCGCTATATGACTATCATCATTCTGACCAAGCCCTTTACCCTCGTGGTTTATACCTACGGTCTAACCTATATTATTGACTTCTTCTGGCAAATGCTTTGACACATAAAAAATCCGTTTGGTTTCCCAAGCGGATTTTGTGCTTTATTTTGAAACTTCTTTTGCAAGTACAAAGTTCCCAAGAGTAGCAGAACCATTTCCTGCGACTGCTGGTGTCACGATGTATTCACGCACATCAGGTACTGGTAGGTAGCCATTAAGAAGAGATGTAAATTTCTCACGGACACGGTCCAGCATGTGTTGTTGAGCCATGACCCCTCCACCAAAGACAATCACGTCTGGGCGGAAAGTCACTGTCGCATTAACCGCAGCTTGAGCGATATAGTAGGCTTGAACATCCCAAACAGGGTTGTTGAGTTCAATGTTTTCCCCACGAACACCTGTACGAGCTTCCAAACTTGGACCAGCTGCATAGCCTTCTAGACATCCCTTATGGAAAGGACAAACACCCTTAAACTCTTTTTCAATGTCCATTGGGTGTCTAGCAACATAGTAGTGACCCATTTCAGGGTGACCCACACCACCGATAAACTCACCACGTTGGATGACACCTGCACCGATACCTGTACCGATTGTGTAGTAAACCAAGTTTTCGATACGGCCACCAGCATTATTACGGGCAACCACTTCACCATAAGCAGAGCTGTTTACGTCTGTAGTGAAGTACATTGGCACGTTTAGGGCGCGACGAAGGGCACCAAGCAAGTCCACATTTGCCCAGTTTGGTTTTGGAGTCGTTGTGATAAAGCCATAAGTTTTTGAGTTTTTATCAATATCAATCGGACCAAATGAACCAACTGCAAGACCAGCAAGGTTATCGAATTTCGAGAAGAACTCGATGGTTTTATCGATTGTTTCGATTGGAGTTGTTGTTGGAAATTGTGTTTTTTCTACAACGTTAAAGTTTTCATCACCGACAGCACAGACAAACTTTGTACCGCCCGCTTCCAAGCTTCCATATAATTTTGTCATGATAAACCTCTTGTTTTTATTTTCTTTATTATAGCATATTTCGAAAGGCTAAATTTCTCTATTTTTTAGATTTTCCTCTGTAAATCTTACCATTCAAGCAAAAACGAACAAACATGTCATTTGTTCGTTTTCATTTTGAGAGGGAATATTGTACTCAATGAAAATCAAAGAGCAAACTAGGAAGCTAGCCGAAGGTTGCTCAAAGCAATGCTTTGAGGTTGTAGATAAGACTGACAAAGTCAGTTACATATATCTACGGCAAGGCGAAGCTGACATGGTTTGAATTTGATTTTCGAAGAGTATTAGATTTTCACTTCAATAACAGCATCCCCCTTAGCAACTGAACCTGTTGCGACTGGAGCTACTGAAGCGTAGTCAGCTGTATTTGTAACGATAACCATTGTTGTATCATCAAGTCCAGCTGCAGCGATTTTGTTTGAGTCAAATGTTCCAAGAACATCGCCAGCTTTAACCTTATCACCTTGGGCAACTTTTGCTTCAAAACCTTCACCATTCATAGATACAGTGTCAATACCAACGTGGATCAAAACTTCAGCACCATCAGTTGTTTTCAAACCAAAAGCGTGTCCTGTTGGAAATGCAATTGAAACTTCAGCATCAGCAGGTGCATAGACCACACCTTGACTTGGTTTCACAGCGATACCTTGTCCCATAGCACCACTTGAAAAAACAGGGTCATTAACATCAGCAAGAGCTACAACATCACCAACGATAGGAGTTACAAGTGTTTCATTTTGAAGAGCTGCTGGAATGTTACCAGTTGTTTCTTCTTGGACCAAACGTTCTGTCTCTACTTCAGTAGCAACTTCTTTTTCATCCTCATAACCAAACATGTAAGTAAGAGCAAAACCAAGTGCAAATGATACAGCTACCATAAGAAGGTATAGTGGAAGTTGTCCATTACCTGCATAAAGCATTGTACCAGGGATGATAGTGATACCACTACCAGTACCAGCAAGTCCAAGGATTGAAGCCAATCCACCACCGATTGCACCAGCAATCAATGAAAGGAAGAATGGTTTACGGAAACGCAAGTTCACCCCGAAGATAGCAGGCTCTGTAATACCGAGGAAGGCAGAAAGAGCAGCTGGGAAAGCAAGTGTTTTCAGTTTTGGATTTTTAGTTTTAACACCAACCGCAACAGTCGCAGCACCTTGGGCTGTCATAGCCGCAGTGATGATCGCGTTGAATGGATTAGCATGGTCAGCAGCAAGCAATTGCACTTCAAGCAAGTTGAAGATGTGGTGCACACCTGACACGACAATCAATTGGTGAACCCCACCAATCAAGAAACCACCAAGACCAAATGGCAAGCCAAGAATTGCTTTTGTAGCGATAAGGATGTAGTTTTCAACAACGTGGAAGACTGGTCCGATAACAAAGAGCCCAAGGATAGACATGACCAAAAGTGTCACGAATGGTGTTACCAAGAGGTCAATGACATCTGGAACAACCTTGCGGACAGCTTTTTCAAATTTAGCTCCGACAACCCCGATGATGAAGGCTGGAAGAACAGAACCTTGCAAACCAACAACAGGGATGAAACCAAAGAAGTTCATAGCTGTTACTTCACCACCTGAAGCGACTGCCCAAGCGTTTGGAAGTGAGCCAGAAACAAGCATCATACCAAGAACGATACCAACGGCAGGATTTCCACCAAATACACGGAAGGTTGACCACACAACCAAACCTGGCAAGATGATAAAGGCTGTATCTGTCAAGATTTGAGTGTAAGTTGCAAAGTCACCTGGAAGTGGCATTTCAAGAGCGTTGAAAAGACCACGCACACCCATAAAGAGACCTGTCGCTACGATAACTGGGATGATTGGAACAAAAACGTCACCGAAAGTACGGATAGCACGTTGGAACCAGTTCCCTTGTTTCGCAGCTTCTGCTTTCATGTCATCTTTAGATGATGTTGGCAAACCAAGCGCAACAACTTCATCGTACATTTTGTTTACTGTACCAGTACCAAAGATGATTTGGTATTGACCTGAGTTAAAGAAAGCACCTTGAACTTTTTCCAAGTTCTCAATCACTTCTTTATTGATTTTTCCTTCATCTTTGACCATGACACGAAGACGAGTCGCACAGTGAGCTACACTGTTGACATTTTCACGTCCGCCCAAGGCATCGATGACTTTTTTTGCAATTTCCTGATTGTTCATTTGCAAAAATCTCCTTATATAAAATTTTGTTATTGTTTGAAAGCGATTTTATTCGCCCTACGACTATTATTTTATCATGTTTTAGAAATATGTCAAGCGTTTTGCAGAAAAAATATTCTATCCACTTAGTAAGCTCGCTTTAGATTGATTGATTTTGACTGTTTTATCAGGTATGACTTGAAAAAATAAGTTTAAAACCTTGATTAAAAAGGATTTAATTTCATTATCTTTCATATTATATTGAAAAGTTGATTGATTTTCTGCTTTTTATTTGTGATAAACGTTTGACAGTTTTTTCTCTTTTTTAACATAAAAGGCTTGCATTTTTTATCGAAAACGGTTACTATTAAAAGTGATAAGATTTTTGGAGGAATGAATGAATGGAATGGACAACTGAGCGTCGTTACAGACTTTATCAAGATTGGACGCAAGAAGAAATTCAACATATAAAGGAAAATATGGCACAATCTCCATGGCATACTCATTACCATGTTGAGCCAAAAACAGGACTTCTCAACGATCCAAATGGCTTTTCCTACTTTGATGGGAAGTGGGTTGTTTTTTATCAAAACTTTCCTTTTGGTGCAGCCCACGGTTTGAAATCTTGGGTGCAGTTGGAAAGTGAGGACTTGGTTCACTTCACAGAAACTGGAGTCAAAGTTTTGCCTGATACTCCATTAGATAGCCACGGTGCCTACTCTGGTTCTGCCATGCAGTTTGGCGATAACTTGTTCCTATTTTATACAGGAAATGTTCGCGATGAAAACTGGATCCGTCACCCTTACCAAATCGGTGCTTTGATGGATAAGGATGGCAAGATTACGAAGATTGACAAGATCTTGATCGACCAGCCAACAGACTCTACTGACCACTTCCGTGATCCGCAAATTTTTAACTTCAAGGGCCAATACTATGCTATCGTCGGTGGACAGGATTTGGAGAAAAAAGGCTTCGTCCGTCTCTACAAGGCTGTAGACAACGACTATACAAACTGGCAAACCGTTGGCAACCTTGACTTTGCTAACGACCGTACTGCCTACATGATGGAATGCCCAAATCTGGTCTTTGTAGGGGAACAACCTGTCCTTCTCTACTGCCCACAAGGATTGGATAAGAAGGTTCTAGACTACGATAATATCTTTCCAAATATGTATAAGATTGGAGCTTCCTTTGATCCTGAAAATGCTAAAATGGTAGATGTATCTCAACTTCAAAACATGGACTATGGTTTCGAAGCCTATGCAACTCAAGCCTTCAACGCTCCTGATGGACGTGCTCTAGCTGTTAGCTGGCTTGGCTTGCCAGATGTTTCTTACCCTTCTGACCGTTTTGACCACCAAGGAACTTTCTCTTTGGTCAAGGAACTCACTATCAAAGACGGCAAACTCTACCAATACCCAGTCGCAGCTATCAAGGACCTTCGTGCTTCTGAAGAAGTCTTCTCAAATCGTGCTCAAACCAAGAACACTTACGAACTTGAACTCAACTTGGAAGCTAATAGCCAGAGCGAGATTGTCTTACTGGCTGATAAAGAAGGCAAGGGACTTTCCATCAACTTTGACCTTGTAAATGGTCAAGTGACAGTAGATCGTAGCCAGGCTGGTGAACAGTATGCCCAAGAATTTGGAACTACACGTTCTTGCCCTATCGAGAATCAGGCTACTACTGCTACAATCTTCATCGATAACTCTGTCTTTGAAATTTTCATCAATAAAGGAGAAAAAGTATTTTCTGGTCGTGTCTTCCCACATGCGGACCAAAATGGGATCCTGATTAAATCTGGAAACCCAACTGGAACTTACTATGAATTAGATTATGGTCGCAAAACTAACTGATGTCGCCAAACTTGCAGGCGTCAGCCCTACTACCGTTTCTCGGGTTATCAATAAAAAAGGGTATTTATCTGAAAAAACAATTCAAAAGGTAAATGAAGCCATGCGAGAATTGGGCTATAAGCCCAACAACCTAGCTCGTAGTCTGCAAGGAAAATCAGCTAAGTTAATCGGCTTGATTTTCCCCAATATTTCTAACGTTTTCTATGCAGAATTGATTGATAAGCTGGAACACCAACTCTTCAAGAATGGTTATAAGACCATCATCTGCAACAGTGAGCACGATTCTGAGAAGGAACGTGAATACATCGAAATGTTGGAAGCCAATCAAGTGGACGGCATCATTTCGGGTAGTCACAACTTGGGAATCGAAGACTACAATCGCGTGACGGCACCAATTATTTCCTTTGACCGAAATCTGTCGCCAGACATTCCTGTCGTTTCCTCTGACAACTATGCTGGTGGAGTTCTAGCAGCCCAGACCTTGGTTAAGACAGGCGCCCAGTCTATCATCATGATTACAGGAAATGACAATTCTAACTCGCCAACTGGACTACGCCACGCTGGCTTTGCATCTGTTCTCCCCAAAGCACCTATTATCAATGTTTCCAGTGACTTTTCTCCTGTCAGAAAAGAAATGGAAATCAAGAATATCTTGACTCGACAAAAGCCAGATGCCATTTTTGCTTCAGATGATTTGACAGCTATTCTGGTCATTAAAATCGCTCAAGAATTGGGCATTTCTGTCCCAGAAGAGCTCAAGGTCATCGGCTATGATGGGACCTACTTTATTGAGAATTACTATCCTCAACTGGCTACTATTAAACAACCCTTGGAAGAGATTGCCTGCCTCACTGTTGACCTCCTCTTGCAGAAGATTGAAGGCAAGGAAGTTGCCACAACAGGTTACTTCTTACCAGTTACTCTTTTACCGGGAAAAAGTATTTAAACACAAAAAAACTCAGACCGATTCGTCTGAGTTTTTTTATGATCTTAAGTTTTCTAAATAACGCTGGGCAGTCTCTAAGTTAAAGGTTTTATCTGCGATGAGGCGCTCGACTAGGGGAACTACCTCGGATTCACTAGCTCCTGCTAGGAGAGCTAAGGATTTAGCCTGCAATTTCATGTGGCCTTGCTGAATCCCTGTACTGACCAAGGCTTTGAGGGCCGCAAAGTTTTGGGCAAGCCCGATAGACACGATAATCTGGGCTAATTCTTTGGCAGAAGGATTTCCCAGTAGCTCATGACTGAGGGCTACACGAGGGTTAAGACCAATAGAGCCACCCTTGGTCGCTACAGGCATGGGCAAGGTCATCTCACCAATCAATTCTTCTCTCTCCATGTCCAGCGTCCATTGACTAAGACCTTGATAGTGTCCATCTCGACTAGCAAAGGCATGGGTTCCAGCCTCAATGGCACGCCAGTCATTACCAGTGGCTATTAAAATGGCATCAATACCATTAAAAATCCCTTTATTATGAGTAGCAGCTCGGTAAGGGTCAGCCTGCGCAAACTGACTAGCCAAAGCTATTTTCTCCGCAATTTCTCGTCCTTGATCGTTTTGTCGGCTCAAGTAGCGAAAGGCGATGCGACAGCTCGCAGTCACCAGAGAATCGGTCGCGTAATTAGACAGGATTCCCATAAGACTTTGTCCCTGACTGAGTTCTTCTAAGACTGGTTTCAAGGCCTCCAGCATGGTGTTGAGCATATTAGCACCCATGGCTTCCTGGGTATCTACATGGAGATAAACAACGAGAAAGTCTGTTTCGCCTTTGAGCTGTTCTACATGTAAATCACGCGCCCCACCCCCGCGTTTAACGATAGAAGGATAAGCTTGATTGGCAAGCTCCAAGAGCTCCGCTTTCTTGCTGGAAATCTTCTCTAGCGCTTGTTCAGGATCAGCAACTTGATAAAGGGCTACCTGACCAATCATTTGACGCTCATGGACTTGCGCAGTAAACCCGCCTGCACGCTTGATGATTTTACTTGCATAGCTGGCCGCAGCAACCACGGACGGTTCTTCTGTCACATAGGGAACTGTGTATTCCTGACCGTTAACGAGAACCTCTGGGACCAGCGAATAAGGCAGAGAAAAAGTTCCCACTACATTTTCACTCAGCTGGTCTGCCACAGTCACACTAATTTGTTCATCCTGCTCCAGACTGGTTTGTTTTTCAGGACTAAGGAGCGCCTGAGCTTTTAACAGCTCGAGGCGCTCTTGGTATGATTTTTTAGAAAATCCATTCCAACTTATCTTCATTATTTTTCAACCTTGCTATAACGGCGTTGGTGGTCAACAATTTCAACCAAGGCAAAATCTTGATTTTCATAGCCAGCAAACTGGGCAGAATTTGTTTCATCTAAGTCTACTTCCTCAAAGAAGACTTTTTCATAGTCTGCAACAGACAGGGCAGTTCGTTGGTTGAGCTTGTTCAAACGGTCTTTATCCAGATAAGCTTCATATCCTTCAACCAATTCACCACTAAAGAACTCAGCTACGGCCCCACTTCCGTAACTATAAAGGGCAATTTTATCCCCAGCCTTCAAGCTATCTGTATTTTCCAAGAGAGATAAAAGTCCAAGGAAAAGTGAACCTGTGTAGATATTCCCCACCTTTTGACTGTAGAGAATAGACTGGTCAAAATGCTTTTGCAAGAGGTCTTTTTTCTCTTGAGGCAGGCTCTTATCCATGATTTTTTTCAAGCCTTTTAAGGCTAATTTAGGATAAGGCAAGTGGAAGCAAACAGCCGCAAAATCATCTAAGATAAGCTGGTAACGTTTTTGGTATTCAAGCCAAGTCGTTTTCAAACTATCTAAGTATTGCTGGGTAGAATAAACACCATTTACATAAGGCGTTGTTGAGTAATTTGGACGCCAGAAATCCATGATGTCACGAGTCTGAGCCACATTGTCATTATTAAAGGCCATAATGCGTGGATTCTGTGTAATCAACATGGCCACACTTCCAGCACCCTGAGTGGGTTCTCCAGGTGTTTCAATACCATATTTGGCAATATCACTGGCAATGACCAAGACCTTGGACTCTGGAGAATTTTCCACATGCAATTTGGCATAATGAAGGGCCGCTGTCGCTCCATAACAAGCTTCTTTAATCTCGAAACTACGAGCAAAGGGCTGGATGCCCAGCAAACCATGCACAAAGACGGCCGCAGCTTTACTCTGGTCAATTCCTGACTCAGTCGCCACAATGACCATATCGATTTCTTGTCTTTCTTGCTCAGTTAAAATAGAGTCACTTGCACTGGCCGCCAAGGTCACGATATCCTCAGTTAGAGGAGCAATACTCAATTCCTTGAGTAAGAGTCCTTTACTTAATTTTTCAGGGTCAATTCCCCTCGCTTCTGCTAAGTCTTGTAATTTCAAGACATATTGACTAGTCGCAAAACCAATCTTATCAATACCGATTGTCATATTTACCTCTGTTTTATCATTCATGTAAAAAATCGTTCTATACTATTTTATCACAAATAGCAGTAAAAGAGAGAAAAAAGACTTGATTCACCAAATCAAGTCGCTTATTATTCTAACCATTATGCTGCTTTCTTAAATAGGAATAAAGTCTGAGAATCACTGTTCCGCTAGCCATTCCAATGGAAATCACCAAAGCCAACATAACAACCAAGGTTGCACTAGCAATGGCATGACTGTAATCTCCCGTCACAAAAAAGGCAGTTGTCCGATAGGAGAGATAACCCGGAACCAGAGGTGCCAAGATGGCCAAGATAAAGACCACAGCAGGTGTCTTATAAAGAATACTTAAAATCTGGCTGACACAAGAACCGATAATGGCTGCAATAAAAGTAGCCACAATAACATTGGTCGGTTCCTTGAGCAAGAGATAGATTAGCCAGACAGCCATGCCCAAAACCCCTCCAGGTAAGAGCATAGACCGTTGAACATTGAGTACAATTAAAAAAGTGATAATAGCAAGAAGACTTGCCACTGCTTGTAATAAAAAGGTTGTTAGTGTCATATTAATTCATCAATACCAAGGCGACAGAAGTTCCTGCCCCTAAAGCAAGGGTAATGAGCAGGGATTCAAACATCTTACTCATACCAGAGTTTATGTGGTTGGTCATAATATCACGGACCGCATTGGTCAAGGCAATACCTGGTACAAACGGCATGACCGCACCAGCTATAATCAAATCTGCCGTTGAAGGAAAACCTGTGTAGCGAGCCCAAAACTGGGCAATCATCCCAAAGACAAAGGCTCCAGCAAAGGCTGTCACAAAGGGAATTCGGATAAACTTCTCCACATAGAGGGAAAAGGCAAAACCAAATAAGGTAGCCACTCCTGCCCCAAGTGCGTCGTAGATATTTCCACTAAACATAATCGAAAAGAAAGGGGCGCTAAAGGTCGCAGCCAGAGTTACCTGCAACTTAGTATAGGGAAGAGGTTGAGCTTGCAAAGCCGTCAATTGCTTGAAGGCCGTCTCTAAATCCAGCTTTCCTCCTACCAACTGACGAGAAATCTGATTCACATCGCAGACTTTTTCGATGTTATAAGAAGAGGAAGTCACGCGTTTCATTCGCGAAATATTGGTATTTTCAATGGAGAAAAAGATAGCGGCAGGCATGGCAAGAACATTGCAATCCACAATCCCCTGCGAATGCGCAATACGGATCATGGTATCTTCTACACGATGAATCTCTGAGCCACTTTTGAGAAGAATGGTTCCAGCTAACATAATCACATCGATAACGGCATTTAATTCTCTTGATTCTTCCATGCGTTCCTCCTTTTATCAACTCCCTCTATTCTATCACAAATCCGGACTCAAAAAAAATCTTTGCCATGAAATCATGACAAAGATTCTAGTATCACTATGGATTATCTGGGGAAGTATCTCCTCGTTGTGAATTACCTTGCGAGTTTCCTTGTGTTGGAGTGGTTTCTGCATTCCCCGGCTCGTTAGGTTTCCGAGAAGAACTTGAGGACGAAGAAGAGGATGAGGATGAAGAAGTTGAAGAAGTTGAAGAAGAACGAGTCGGCTTCGCTTTATAAATAGAAATTTTAACACGAGTGGTGTTCAAATCTACCTTTTCACCCGGTTTTGGACTTTGATCCACTACTGTTCCTTCTTCATGTCCCGCTGGGCTAGAAACTTCTACAATTTCTATATTAGCCTCTTTAACACCAACAATCTGTATCAGATTATTCTTTGTAAATTCTCGGCTAGAACCAATATAGCTTGGCATTGAAACAGAATTTACCTTCTTAGCAACTGTTAAAACTATTTGAGTTGCCTTGCTAAGATCATAGGTTGTTCCTTCCGGTAAACTTTGTTTTATGATTGTTCCAGCTTCGATTTCGTTAGATTCTTCTTCCTCAACCTTAATCAGATTTTCTGGAACCTTCTTGCCTTTCAATTCTGCTACTACATCACTAGATTTTCTACCGAGGTAATTTCCAAGTTGGAAGGATTGCTGACCAGAAGACACAATCAAATTAATTTTTGTTCCTTCTTTTCGTGTAGTACCAGCGTCAGGATCGGTGCGAATAACCCGACCTTCTTCAACCTTATCACTAGCTTCTGTCTTTTCTTCACCAACCTCAAAATTAGCTTTCTTAAGTGCTTCTTTAGCCTCAGCAACCGTCTGACCTGCTACTTTTGGAACAGCAATGGTAGCGGGCGTTCTATATAAAATCCATACCAAGGATGCCACAACCAACAAGAAGGTCGCAAATAAAATTGGATAACGTGCTTTCATGCGACGGCGTTTGGTTGGCTTTGGACTAGGTACTGGTTTTTCTGCCTGATGAGGTTGGGGCTTAGGTTGAGGTCTTCCCTCTTGTAGCGGAGCTTTAGGAATAGAAGTCAGAGTACTTTGTGGAACTTTAGGAAGAGTTTTAGTATCTGCCTTAGTTGCATCGTCAAAGACTAGTTTTGGTTCATTACGACGATTATAAGACAAACTACTCGACAAATCCACATACATTTCAGCGACTGATTTGTAACGATCTGTCAATTTCTTGGCAGTTGCCTTAATAACAACATTTTCTAAAGCCTGAGGCACAGATGGATTTTCAGCTATAACCGATGGCAGTGGTTTCTGGAAATGCTGGAGGGCGATGGTCACTGCACTATCCCCATCGTAAGGAATATGACCTGTCAGCATCTCATAGAAAATAATCCCCATGGCATAGATATCACTCTGCACAGTTGCTTTAGAGCCACGCGCCTGCTCTGGCGATAAATAATGAACCGAACCCAGCATTGAGTTAGTCTGAGTCAAACTTGTCTCTGCAAAGGCTACTGCAATCCCAAAGTCAGTAACCTTGGCAGTCCCATCTGGGGTCAAAAGGATATTTTGCGGTTTCAAATCCCTGTGAACAATTCCTCGAGTATGGGCTAAGCGCATAGCCAAGAGGATTTGTCCCATGATTCGAACCGCTTCTTCATTTGAAAGAGGGTGATGTTCCTTGATATAGCGTTTGAGGTCTAATCCAGCAACATATTCCATTGCAAGATACTGTTGTCCCTCTTCTTCACCGATATCTGTAATCCGAACGATATGAGGATGGTCCAGATCCGCCATGGCTCTCGCTTCCCGCTGGAAACGCGCCACAGCAATCGGGTCTGTCTGGTAGTTGGTTCTCAGGACCTTTACTGCCACTTCTTCCCCGTCTAGAATCAAATCTTTAGCCAAGTAAACATCTGCCATGCCTCCTCGACCAATCTGTTTGAGAATCCGATACCGCCCGGCAAAAATCTTGCCGATTTGGATCATTCTGTTTCCTCCTCATTAACAGCAATAAGGGCAACTGTGATGTTGTCTAAACCACCCGCATTGTTGGCAAAACGGATCAAGGTTGCTGCCTTATCTGCCAAAGAAATATCGCTGGTTACAATATCAGAAATCTCACTGCCTGAAATCATATTTGTCAAGCCATCACTATTGAGTAAGAGATAGTCTCCCGGCTCAAGGGTGATCATTCCAAAATCAGGCTGAATTTCGTCTTTTTGACCGATTGACTGGGTAATAATATTTTTCTGTGGATGGCTAGCAGCTTCTTCAGGTGTCAATTGACCTGCCTTAAGCAATTCATTGACCAAAGAATGGTCGCTCGTTAACTGGTGGTATTCTTCTCCACGAATCAAACCGATACGAGAATCTCCGATGTGAGCATAAATAGCCTGATTATCAATAATGGCTACAGCCTCAAGGGTTGTCCCCATTCCTTTATAGGCTTCATTTTGTCCCAATTGGTTAATCCTTTGATTTTCAATCTCAAGGTTGTTAGCAAACCATTCACGTACTTCATTAACTGTATCGATTTGAGTATCTACCCAAGCTACACCTAGGTCTGTTACCGCCATCTCACTAGCGATATTCCCTGCGCGATGACCTCCCATACCATCAGCTAGGATAATCATAGTACGTCCAGCTCTATTGACATAGTGGTTGACATAGTCTTGGTTATTTGTTCGTTTCTGACCAACATCTGTTAATAATGAAATTTCCATGTGTTAGTTCCTTCCTAATCCGATATCTTACGAAATTGACTGATAAAAAATCCATCACTTCCATACAATTCAGGTGTAATGAGGATACAGCCGTCTTTCATGATATCCTTACATTCATGTTCTAGTGTAACCTGCTCAAATTCAGGATGACTTTCTAAAAATGCCTGTACGACTTGAAAGTTCTCCTCTGAGACAATAGTACAGGTACTATAAGTTATTATACCACCTTTGCGTAGTGTTTGACAAACACTACCTAATATTTCTAGCTGAATTTCCTGCAAGGACGCGAAATCTGCCGTTTCTTTATTGTATTTGATGTCTGGTTTTCGGCGCAGAAGACCGATTCCTGAACAGGGAGCATCTACCAAAATCTTATCAAATGAATCCTGACCAAAAAACTCATGCACCTTTCTGGCATCTAATTTTTGCATTTGAACCCGATCTGCAACTCCCAAACGTTGGGCATTTTCTTGTATTAAGTCCAACTTATGGTCGTACAAGTCCAGAGCAGTAACCTGACCTGTCGTTAGATAAGAGGCTATATGGGCTGTTTTCCCACCTGGAGCCGCACAGGCATCTAGAACCTGCTCACCACCTTGTAAATCAAGAGTGGGAGCAACCAGCTGACTAGACTCGTCTTGGATAGTAATAGCCCCCTCTGAAAATAGGTCATGGCCTGCAAAATGCCCCTGCTCCTTGACGAGACCAAAAACAGACAAAGGTGAATCACTGGCCTCCAACAAGACTTGGATTTCTTCTTTTCGTCCTAGGTCCGTTACACGAATACTAGCCTTGTTGCGCACCAAAAGGCTTTCAAAGATAGCTTGAGCTCGCTCTTCTCCGTATTCTTCCTTGAGCTTGGCAACTAGCCAAACTGGAAGAGAATAGGCAATGGAATCACGCTTGTTTTTTCGCTTGATGCTAGCAATATCTGGCCAGCCTTCACGCAAGATACAGCGAAGGACAGCGTTGACCAATTTTTCACTGCCTTTTTTACGGACTTTGGCCAATTCTACTGCTTCATTGACCACAGCATGGTCTGGAATCTTGTCCAAATAGCGGAGCTGGTAAGCACTCATGAGAAGAAGGACATAAAGCCAACTATCTAACTGGTCTCTGTCTTCGATAAAGTGGGATAGGTACCATTCCAGAGTCAGTTTACGGGCTACCGTTCCATAGACCAGCTCGGTCACCAAGCCCTTGTCTGCTGCCGAAAGTTGACTTCCCTTGAAATGCTTATTTAAGGCGATATTTGAGTATGCTTGATTGATAAAAACATCCTCTAATACTGCTAGGGCTAAACTTCTAGCCGTTTCTACTTTAGTCACCAAATCGTTCTCCTACAGTCAATGTACGTCCAACTCCATTGAGGAAGGAAGCAATGTCCATCTTAGGTTTACCAGCTGGCTGCACTTGTTTGAGGGATAGAGCCCCTTCTGCCGTTGCGACAATCAATTCTTTCTTACCAGTAGAGAGAATCTCACCTGGATTTCCCTGACCTTCTACTGGTAGTGCTTCATAAATCTTAAAGCGGTCGCCCTTAAGGAAAGTATGGGCAACAGGCCAGGGGTTCATGCCACGGATTTGGTTAAAGAGTTGACGATTGGTTTTGTTCCAGTCCAGTTTTTCTTCCTCTGGCTTGATATTTGGCGAGAAAGTGACCTGACTTGGATCCTGCGGTTCAGGTTTGATTTCCCCAGCAATGTAGGCAGGCAAAGTGTCCAAAAGCAAATCACGACCAACTAGCGCCAATTTCTCAAACAAGGTGCCGACATTGTCCTCATCCGTGATTGGAATACTGCGACGAGAAATCATATCTCCTGCATCCATTTCCTTAACCATTTCCATAATGGTCACACCAGCTTCCTCATCCCCTTGAATCAAGGCATAATGGATTGGCGCTCCACCACGGTGTTTAGGAAGAAGAGATGCATGAACGTTGACCGCAAAGTCCATGCTATCAAGGAGTCTACTTGGGAGAAACTGCCCAAAAGCAGCTGTCACAATCCCATCCGCTCCTAGCTTCATAATAGCTTCCATCTCTGGACTTCCAGATAATTTTTCAGGTTGGTAGATTGGAAGAACCGCTTCTTTGGCAGCCTGCTTGACTGGGGTTTCTTGGATAACTTTTTTACGTCCGACAGCACGGTCTGGCTGGGTCACAACGGCTAGAATTTCGTAACGGTCATCTGTCAAAAGTCCTTTTAAGACTGTTGCTGAAAAGTCGGGGGTCCCCATAAAGATTAATTTTGTCATATCTTCTCCTTCTTATAAAAATTGCTGTGGCTCATGGTCAATGCTGAGACGGAGCTCACTATTTTCCCGTTCTTGAGTCAAGGCCAAGACCTGGTTGAGGGTCGGCCCCAGCTCATCTTCTAAACGGTATTTAATCAAAATCTGATAATGATAGAGGTTGTGGGTACGAGCAATGGGTTTGGGCGTTGGCCCAAGAATGTTACTGGTCTCTGACAATCCTGACCGCAAAATGTTCATAACTTCATAGGCACGTTTGACCACCTCTTCTTCTTTCTTGTGAGAAAGGGTAATGCCAATGGTGAAATAGTAAGGTGGATAACCAAGTTGTCGTCTGATTCCCATTTCATAAGCGTAAAAACCTTCGTAGTCCTGGTCTTTTGCAAAACGAATAGCGTAGTGCTGAGGATTGTAAGACTGAATCAAGACCTGCCCAGCTTTTTCAGCTCGACCTGCTCGACCTGCCACCTGAGTCAAAAGTTGGAAGGTTCTCTCAGAAGAACGGAAATCTGGTAGATTCAAGGCCGTATCCGCATTGAGCACTCCGACCAAAGTCACATTGGGAAAATCCAATCCCTTGGCAATCATCTGAGTACCAAGTAAAATATCTGCTTCCCCTCTACCAAACTGGTCAAGCAGAGCTTGATGACTACCTTTCTTACGAGTCGTATCCACATCCATCCGCAAAATACGGGCCTGGGGAAAGAGTTCTGCCAGCTCGTCATAAGCCTTCTGTGTCCCCGTCCCGTAGTAACGAATACTGCGACTCTTACAGTTAGGACAGACCTGAGGAATGTCCTTAGAAAAACCACAATAATGGCAGTTCATGGTCTTGGTATCCATGTGCAGGGTGAGAGAAATGTCACAGTTGGGACAAGTATCCACGGTCCCACACTCCCGACACATGACAAAGCTAGAATAACCACGGCGATTGAGCATGAGAACCACCTGCTCTTTTTTAACCAGACGTTCCTGAATAGCTTCTAGCAAAGGAGGCGTAAAGTTTGACGTCTCGTTTTGTCCGATATAGTCTCGAAAGTCAATTACTTGAACCTCAGGGATCCTAGCTAAAGGATTAGCTCGTTGGGTCAGACGTAAATGTTGATAGACACCTTTTCCAGCACGAGCACGGCTTTCTAAGCTCGGTGTCGCGGAACCAAGAACCAATGCCGCTTGATTGTATTGGGCCCGTAAAATGGCTACTTCTCTAGCATGGTAACGGGGATTGCTGTCCTGCTTATAAGTCGCTTCATGCTCCTCATCAATAATCATAACACCTAGATTTTTCAGCGGAGCAAAGATGGCCGATCTGGCGCCAACAACAACTTGGGCGTCTCCACGCTCGACCTTGCGCCATTCATCATACTTTTCACCATTGGACAGGCCTGAGTGAAGAATGGCCACTTTCTCACCAAAACGAGCAATAAAACGCTCCGTCATCTGTGGAGTTAAGGAAATCTCAGGCACCAGCAAAATAGCTGTCTTGCCCTTGTCCAAAGCTCCTTGGATAATCTGCAAGTAGACCTCGGTCTTCCCACTTCCTGTAATCCCTTGAAGGAGGAAGGGGGGCTGATGACTACCAATAGCACTCACAACCGCATCACGCGCCCGTCTTTGCTCTGGATTCAACTCTAAAGGCTGACTTGCCTCAATACCTTCAAAATAAGCAGCCGAGCGTTGAACTTCCTTTTGGACTATGGTCACAGCACCTTGTTCCACAAAGAAGTTGACTTGCTCCCGCGAGTAGGACTCTAACAAACTAGCCAAAGAAGCACTCTCTGGATGAGACAGCAAATAATCTCTCAATTCCAACTTTTTCTTAGCACGCGTAGAGATCTCAATTTTCTCTAACTGAGTAGCATCAACCTCATACCAAGACTGGGTCTTGACCTTCTTTTGATCAATTGCCTGGTATTCCAGACCAAGCAGTCCTTTTCTAGTCAAACGCATCATTTCAGCTTGTTTGGCAAGGTCTAGAGAAGAAAAGGCAAGCGAATCCTCTGAACCAAACAAGCGCTCTCGGTCTTCCTGACTCAGACCTGCAAGAGGATAGAGAATCTTGTCATAGCTGGAGTTCAGAAATCCTGGTAGCATAGCCTTGAGGATGGAGATTTTATAGGAAAAGACGGACTTGCGTAGCTCTTCAGCTAGCCAGAGTTGTTCTTGCGTGAGAACAGGAGAAAAATCCAGCACCTCAGCAATATCTTTTAAATCTTGCTCCATCTCTTCCTCATCTGATTGAGAATCCAAACCAAGAACAATCCCTTGAATCAGGCGATTACCCTTACCAAAAGGTACATGGACCCGCATCCCAACTTCCAGCATTCCCTCAAATTCCTCAGGAATCCTGTAACTATAGGGTTGGTCCGTCTGCATCAAAGGCACATCCACAATAATCTTGGCTATAGCCATCTTCTCACCTCCTCCTTGTCAGTACATTCTTACAATAGAAAAAATAAGATTGAGTCCCCCCAACCTTAAATTTTTTCACCATCTTCTTTTTCTTTAGCGATTTGCTCTTTGATTTTCTTTTCTTCTTCTTCTTTGCGGCGTTTTTCTTCTTCGATACGGCGACGCACTGCTTCACGTTTTCCTTCTGGAT
The DNA here is from genome assembly GCF_946190285.1 of Streptococcus mitis. GTDB lineage: Bacteria > Bacillota > Bacilli > Lactobacillales > Streptococcaceae > Streptococcus > Streptococcus mitis_CP. The sequence continues at coordinate 118,267 of NZ_CAMHZX010000006.1, forward strand.
CTGGGTGAATTGTAACGTTTCCTGATTCGATTTCTTCTAAAGCGCGAAGAGTTGATTTTTCAGACTTAAAACCTTGAGTTGCTGGCGCACCTGCTTCCAATTCGTGGGCACGTTTTGCTTCCAAGATTACGAGTGAATATTTTGATGGAACCTTGTCGAGCAAGGTATCAATAGAGGGTTTTAACATCATTTGCTTGTACCTATTTTCTAAATTTTATCGGGTAGTTGGAGATTTTGGTAACATCTCCTGATAGTGACCAATGACACGATCCACACGGAAGTGCTCTGCTTCGATCACACGTTTGACACGTTCAGCAGCTAGGGGCACCTGATCATTGACAATCGCATAATCATACTCACGCATGAGCGCAATTTCTTCCTTGGCTTTTTCGATTCGTTGGGCAATCACTTCTGCACTGTCTGTTCCACGTCCTACCAAACGATCTTGCAATTCATCCAAATCTGGTGGTGTCAGGAAGATAAAGACAGCATCTGGAACCTTTTTCTTGACCTGAAGAGCGCCTTGAACTTCAATTTCAAGGAAAACATCGATTCCCTTGTCCAAGGTGTCATTGACATAGGTCAGGGGAGTTCCATAGTAGTTGCCGACATATTCTGCGTATTCCAACATCTGTCCTTGACGAATCAGCTCTTCAAACTCTTCGCGAGTACGGAAGAAATAGTCAACACCGTCCACTTCTCCAGGACGTTGTGCGCGTGTCGTCATCGATACAGAGTATTGAAATTGGTTTTCAGAACTCTCAAAAATCTCTCTTCTAACCGTTCCTTTTCCAACCCCTGAAGGACCAGAAAAAACGATTAGTAAGCCTCGGTCTGCCATTGTGTCTCCTTTAGTCAGTCTGTGAAATAACATTTCTCTAGGATAATGACAAAAAGCCAGATTATCCTTTACAGTCTTTCTATCTAGTGTAACAAAAAAGCAGTAATTTTTCAACTGCTCTTTCTTATTTATTTAGCATAATCTACTGCACGAAGCTCGCGAATCACGGTTACCTTGATATTTCCTGGGTAATCGAGATTGTTTTCAATTTTCTCACGAACTTTGTGAGCCAAGATTGTGACTTTGTCGTCCTTGATTTGTCCTGGATTTACCATGATGCGGATTTCACGTCCTGCTTGAAGGGCAAAGCTAGTTTGTACTCCTTCAAAGCCGTTAGCAATTTCTTCCAAATCATGAAGACGCTTGATGTAGCTTTCAAGAGACTCACTACGAGCACCTGGACGGGCTGCGCTCAAGGCATCTGCTGCAGCGACGATCACTGCAATCACGCTCTCAGCTTCGACATCGCCGTGGTGACTAGCAATCGTATTGACCACAACTGGATGCTCCTTGTACTTACGAGCCAATTCCATACCAATTTCAACGTGGCTACCTTCAACCTCGCGGTCAATAGCTTTCCCGATATCGTGAAGGAATCCAGCACGACGGGCAAGAGCAGCATTTTCACCAAGTTCACTCGCCATGATACCAGCCAACTTAGCAACCTCAATCGAATGACGCAAGACATTTTGTCCATAAGAAGTACGGAACTGCAAACGTCCCATAATCTTCATCAAGTCTGGATGAAGGTTTGGCGCACCAATCTCATAGGCCGCTGCCTCACCGTATTCACGGATCTTATTGTCAATCTCTTGACGGTTTTTCTCAACCAACTCTTCGATACGAGCTGGGTGGATACGACCATCTTTGAGCAACATTTCCATAGTCATACGGGCAATCTCACGACGAATCGGATCAAATCCTGACAAGGTCACCACTTCTGGTGTATCGTCGATAATCACATCGACCCCTGTCAAACTTTCAAAGGTACGAATGTTACGACCTTCACGACCAATAATGCGTCCCTTCATAGTATCGTCTGGCAGATGAACCGTTGAGTTTGTTGACTCCGCTACATATTCACCAGCGATACGTTGCATAGCTTGAACCAAGATGTCCTTAGCCATTTTGTCAGAACGTTCCTTGACCTCTTGCTCAGCTTCACGAATACGGCTAGCAATCTCCTTGGTCAAGTTTTCCTCTGTCTGTGCCAAGATAATATCTCGTGCTTCTGCCTGAGACAGAGCACCAATACGCTCTAGTTCTGCTTCTTTTTGTCTTTCGACTTCCTCTAATTGCTCTTCACGCGCATCAAGGTTTTTAGCTCTATCAGAAATACTTTGTTCTTTTTGTTCAAGTGTTTGTTCTTTACTCGTCAAATTGTCGTCTTTACGGTCAAGGCTAGTAGCTCTCTCGGTCAAACGACTTTCGATTTGTTTGAGTTCTTGACGTTCTGATTTGAATTCAGCGTCCACTTCTTCACGGTATTTTCTGGCTTCTTCTTTGGCCTCCAATAGTGCTTCTTTTTTAAGAGACTTGCTTTCACGCTTGGCTTCATTAACAAGTAAATCTGCTTCACGCTCAGCTTGTCCACGTAAATTAGTTGCTTCTTGTTCAGCATTTAAAAGCATCAACTCTGCAGCTTCCTGAGATGATTTCATCTTAGCTGAGATGCTGACATATCCAATGACTAAACCAATGATGACGGCAAAAACAGCAATCGCAAGCGACATGATTTCCATGTTTTTACCTCATTTTATTGTTATTCCGAATGACATACATTCTTTTACATTCTACCATAAAAAAGTGATTTTCACAAACCTAAAATAGAATATGTTTTGGGGAATTTGGAACGCATTTACAAAAATAAAATTGTTTTGTTTAGAAATAGTAGTTTAGTAGAGATTTGAGAAAAAGCCTACTTTGCAGTAGACTTAGTTTGTTTCTATTCTAATCGGCACTCTTCCAAAATTCTGCTCTGCTATACTTGGATTTCCCAGTTGGTAAATCTGGTCTGCCTTTTGAGTCATGACATCCCAGGGTTCTTTGCCAATTCGGCTGACTAGATTGACCTGCCCTTTCAGAGACTTGAGATGTTGTCTGCCTTTTTCGGTAAAACCAAGGACATGAATGGCTTCTGGCAAGTCATTTTCTCTAGCCTGCACCAAGATATAGGTCAAGAGACGTCTGACACGCGCCTTGGTGTACCGCTTGGTCGCAACCGCTTCAACCAATTTTTCCACAGACTGGGCTGTCTTGATGGCATCCTTGATGCGCACAGCCATTTCTTGATTGACCTGATAGATGCTGGTTAGGTCGGGATTTGACAATATTTGATAGCGGAGCATAGGAAAATAGTCTTCCCAGCTCACCTTACTAGCCTGCTCAAAGAGGGCAACAGATGGCATAAAGCGGTCTAAGAAATCTTGGTCCTTCTGGTGCTGACGGAGGGCTGTCGCCGAGGCGAAGTCCACATCCTGGTCCACAGAATGGTAACCTGCCCCCTGACGCTGAATAGGATAAAGTTTGATGTTGCGTCCCGCAACTGCCTTTGCATAGGCCAGAGCAAGGACATGGTTGGGCGTATTGCCAGAAAAATCAAGACCAGCAAATTCCTTCCACATGACCTGAGTTTTCTGAGGATAAGAGAGAGAGTCAGGCAGATTTTCCACAAATTTCTCCATTTTAGTAGCCTGCTCTGTATATAAGTCAGCGATTTTCTGGTAATCTAGAACTTCCTCCGTCCCAAAAACTAGACTATCAATGCCCAAGCGTGTCAAGATATCCACAGCTCCTTGACCGAAGAAATCCGCCGCCTGAACACTGACTAAAAAGGGCAATTCCACTACCAAGTCCGCGCCATTTTCCAGTGCCATCTGGGCCCGATTCCACTTGTCTACGATAGCAGGCTCTCCTCGTTGCGTGAAATTCCCAGACATGGCAACAATTTTCAGCCCTTCCGCCTGCTCAAGCAGGTATTTGTGCCCATTATGAAAAGGATTGAACTCGGCTATAATACCTGTGATGGTCATAGTGATCTCCTACTTCTGTGCGATAAAAAACCAACGGGCACTGGTTTCTGTTGGCTCCTTGTCCTCAAAGTCCGAATAGAGTTTGAAGGACTTGAAACCAGCCTGTTCCAGCAAAATATCATAGGTCAAGACCTCGTATGTCCGTTCCTCATGCACTTCATCGTGGCGACTAAAGGAGCCGTCAGCCTCCTTGATAAAGAAAGTCAGTTCATGGACGATGGAGTGAGGTGCTGCATCCTCATAAGTATCCCAGAGCATTGCAAAATCTTCTGCATTTTCATGATAAGAATAGCCTGGAAAAACTTCGTCTGTCTGGTAGGTCGAATGCACATCAAAGATGAAGATGCCATCTTCGTTGAGAGCATTATAGACTTCCTTAAAGACGTCCCCTACTTCCACCTCATCCTGCATATAGCAGATAGAGTCCGAATAACACGTGACAAAATCATATTGACCTGACTTGGACAAATCCAGCATATTGCCTTCAATAAATTCAATCTTTTGCTTGGCTGAAGTCGCTCTCTTTTCGGCAATCTTCAACATATCTGCACTCAAGTCCAGTCCAGTCACATCAAAACCAGCCTGAGAGAAGCGCACAGATTGAATTCCTGTCCCACAAGCCAATTCCAAGAGTTTCTTTCTCTCCTTAGTTTTTGGCAAATGACGCAGCGAAAAATCAGTCCATTTGTCATATAAACTGTCATCCATGACTGCATCATAGACCGCCGCAAAAGTTTCATAAGTTGCCATAATCATGATACCAAGAGCCTCCATGGCAAACACCACTAGCCCTCACCTTTCTATCAATTTTCTTCTAAAATAAGCAAAGAAACCCAGTTGACTGCAACTGAGTTCGTCTTCTAAGCAAGAGTTTCAGATAAATCTACTGAATCCGCCTCATGCCATAGCTTCTCTAGGTTATAATGGGCACGCATTTCTTCTGAGAAGATATGCACAACGACAGCACCGAGGTCTAGCAAGACCCATCCTCCAGCTGCATCGCCTTCGATATGGCTGCCTTTAAAACCAGCTTCCGCTACTTTTTCACGGATATTGTCAGCGATAGCATCCAACTGACGGCTATTCATTGAACTAGTGATAACAAAGTAGTCAGTCACGCTGGTCAAATCTTGTACGTCAAGTGCGAGGATATCCTCCGCACGTTTCTCATCAGCCGCTTTCACGACTAGTTCTAATAATTCTTTTTCGTTCATTTAGTCCTCTTTTAAAAAATATTTTTATAATCTAGGACATCTGCAAAGCGATCCTCCCAAATGTCCTCATAAAATTCATTTATCGTTTCTGCTGGAATGTCATCCCCATCAAAAGTTGTGACAGCACCTTCTGGAATAATCAGCTTATAGCCATATTCAAAGGCAACCTTGACAGAGGTATCCACACAATATTCTGTCTGCATACCACATAAAACTAATTTTTCAATCCCCTGTTTATCCAAGTATTCTTTTAAACCAGTTTCTTTGAAAATACTGTTATACTTCTTCTGAAAGACCTTTTCATCAGGTTTTCGGTTTAAAAGCTCAGATAACTGCCAATCTTCTGATGTTTGAGCTTCAGCGTTCTCAATATGTTGAACATAAATAATTTCAATATTCTTACTTCTAGCCTGGTTTTGTAAATAAGAAATTTTTTCCAATAGACTATTTGTCTGAAAACCGGTTTCCACTAAAATATTTTGAACATCAATGATTATAAAAGCTGTCTTCATTTAGTTCTCTTTCAAATAGTGCACAAAGGCGTTATAGGTTTCAAGGGTTTGGGGATAGATAGGGAATCCCTGATGAGCTAGATGCTCCACAGTGCGAGCTGTCTCATAAGCTACTGCCTTATTAAGTGACAAACTTGCAATCTCACGCGCCACATCTACTCCAGGAAAGGCACGATTGTGCTCGATATAGTCTGCGACATAGATGACTTTGTCTAGGTCGGTCATCTGGTCAGCCCCAACTGTATGGATTTCAATAGCTCGCAAGATTTCTGAATCATGCAAATCCAAATCTTCCTGAAGCTTGTAAATTCCGACCATGCCATGCCAGACATTATTGCCCCAGTTTTTGAGATTAGGGTCTAGCTGATAACGGTCAATCAAGTCTAGAAATTCCTGATCTGACAGCTTTTTAGCATAGTCATGAAGAAGGCCTGCAAGACCTGCTTTCTCGGTATCGACTCCAAATCGCTGAGCCAGTTCTATGGCTGCACGCTCCACACCCAAGCAATGGGTTAACCGTTTCTCAGGTAGAAGCTCTGCCATTTTTTCCAACAAAGCCTCACGGGAACAGTTGATATAGTCTTGATAGGCCATCAGTAGAGTCCCTCCTTTTCGATGTAGTCTAGCACCGGCTGAGGTAGGAGAAAGTTGGGTTTTCGTCCTTGGGCAAGGAAGTCACGCACCATGCTGGACGAGATATCCATGAGAGGCACATCCACCCAGATAACGGGATAGGAAGTCCCTGCCTTGTAGCGTGGGCGCTGAACTCCTACAAACTGAACCATGTCTACCAGTTCATCAATTCGGTACCACTTAGGCAGATAGTCCACCATATCGGCGCCGATGATAAAGTAATAATCCGTATCTGGATTCTTCTCTGTTAAAATCTTCATAGTGTCGTAGGTATAGGAAATGCCCTTGCGCTCCATCTCAATAGTTTCAATGTCCAGACCTTCAATCCCCTCAATCGCCAACTCAAGCATCTTGAGACGATGGTGTTCAGGGATTGTTTCCTTTTTATCTACATGAGGAGGTTGGTATTCAGGTATGAGCAGAACTTGATCTAGTCCCAACTGCTGGCGCACTTGATCCGCAACAATCAGATGGGCATTGTGAACAGGGTTAAAATTCCCCCCTAAAATCCCGACTTGTTTACGTTTTTTCTCCTTGATTTCTGGCTCCAACTCTACCTTGGTAAAGGGAGTCAATAGTTCGATTGCCATAGGCTAGTCTCCTTTATTTCTCTGTAAAAACAGTTGTTTGGAGTAGTTTGTTTAGATTTCTTTGACTTTTTTAGAAATCTTGCGATTCTCTTTCTTGCTAGATTGTTTATACAAGATCAAGATGCGTCCGATTTTTTGGACTGTGTCCACACCGATTTCTTCTTCCAAAATTTCAGCTACTTCGTGGATATTTTCATCTGTGTTTTGCAAAAGAGTTACCTTAATCAATTCGCGTGCGTCAAGAGCTTGACGGACGCTGGTTTTGATTTGATCGTTAAGGCCATTTTTTCCAATTTGGATGATGGGTTTGAGTGTGTGTGCCTGGCTGTTGAGGAAGGCACGTTGTTTTGATGTTAATGACATAATTTCTTCCTTGTTTTTTTGATAGTTATTTTAGGTGGTGAGGGACGGTCGGAACTAATTTTCCAAAGATCTCATCTTTGAAAAATGGATTTCCTGACCTCACAATTGAGCCTTGGTCTCAATTGTGCCCCTTGCCAATCTATCGATTGGCAAGACACCACGGCAATAACTATCTTTTTATGAGCTCACTTTGTTCGCTCAGTGATTTTATTTTAAATAATTGCTTTTCGTGTGACGACGGCGACGCCTTCTGGTGCCCAGACGGCGACTTTGGCGGTGCCTGTTACGCGGATCCAGCCTAGGCCTGAGATGACTAGGTCTGTCTTGTCCTTGATGTTAAAGACATGCTGGACTAGTTTTGGAAAATCTTCTTTTTCCTTGCTATTTGGTGGTGTCAGAAGGGTTCCAAGGTGCTTATCATAAAATGTACTAGCTCCTTCAAGCTTGGTACGGTGGAGTTTGAGTTCATTGTCAAAGAAGGCAGTGAAACCTTGCTTTTCACCCGCAATGAAGTCAAAGCGTCCGAGACCACCTAAAAACAGGGTTTGTTCAGGATTGAGCTGATAAGTCTTAGGCTTGATTTCCTTTTTAGGGCTGACATACTTGAGATTTTTGGCCGTCAAGTAGTGGGCCATTTGGTGACGGTGGATGATGCCCGGTGTATCGTAAATATAAGATCCGTCGTCAAGCGGAATCTCAATCTTGTCCAAGGTTGTTCCTGGGAAACGTGAAGTTGTAATCACGTTCTGGTCACCCGTGATTTCTTGGATAATAGCATTGATAAGAGTTGATTTTCCAACGTTGGTCACACCGACCACATAGACATCACGGCCCTTACGGTAGTGTTCAATCTTGTCAATGACTTCCTTAATGGCATGTTTGTTTTGTGCTGAAGTTAGGACGACATCGACTGGACGAAGTCCTTCTTCGTGGGCACGTTCCATGAGCCACTGGCTAATCTTGCTCGGCTTAACTGACTTAGGGAGGATATCTTTTTTATTTCCTACCAAAAGGACATCATTGCCTGAGACAAAACGTGGCAAGCCTGGGATAACAGAGCCATTAAAATCAAAGATATCAATGACATTGACCACCAAGGCATCACTGTCTCCCACCTCGTGCAAGAGCTTGAGGAAATCATCGTCCGTCAACTGGACATCCGTGATTTCATTGTAGTGGCGGAGACGGAAACAGCGTTGACAATAGACTTCGCCCGTCTCCAAACCTTTTTCAAGTGCCGACTGGGGGGTAAATCCAAGACCAGCCTTGTCTGTCGTCTGAATGGTTGCTCCACAACCAATACAGAGAATTTCTTCCATAGTTAAATTCCTTTTTTATATGTAATCGGTCCGTACTTTTCAGTGATTTTTAGCATCACACGGCGCTCACGAGCTCGGTTAATTTGCGTTTTGATCGAGTCATGTTGGACCAAGGGTTTGACTAAAATCGAGCGAATGCCAGCACGGTGGGCTGCTCGAATATCTGTCATGAGCTGGTCGCCAACCATGACCACTTCGCTTTTCTCATAGTGGAATTCCTTCATGGCACGATCAATCCCAAATGTGAAGGGCTTCAAGGCCCAATAAACGTAATCAATCCCAAACTTCTCAACTGCTCGTTGGACGCGTTTCTTAGTGTTATTTGAGACCACAATGATGCGAATACCCGCGTCACGGAGATCATGTAGCCATTGCTTCATTTCTGGCGTCCCGTCAGGATTATTCCAAGCAATGAGGGTATTATCCAAATCGACCAAAACAGCCTTGATTCCCTGCGCCTGCAGACTTGGGACTGTCAGATCATAGACTGCTTCCACAGCAAAATCTGGCATGTAATTTTCAATCGCCATTCTGGCTCCTTTTCTTAACTTTTTTTAGCAATTTTCCTTAGCAACAATGACAGGACAATCCACAAACCAGCACTGGCCAAACTAATGTAGAGCCAAGCATGGGGCTCATCTGTTAAAGGGAGCGGAACATTCATTCCGAAAAAGCCTGTCACGACTGCCAAAACAGCTAACAAGACTGAAATGATAGTCAAGGTTGTCAAATTATCATTCAGATTATTATTTAGGATATTGTTGTAAGATGCTGATAGTTGTTGAAGAACTTGAGAAATCAAGTCTGTCATGGATACTAGCTGATGAGCCTCAATCATGGCATCATCAAACTGCTCTCTCTCAATCTCGTTAAAACTGCGATAGAGGGCATGCCCTTGAATATGTTCCAGCAACATGCGATTTTGCTTGGCAGCCGCAGTAAGATAAACCATACCAGTCTCCAAGTCGGACAAGGCAAAGAGATTTTTCTTAGTCGTCCGCTGGCGCAAGAGCCCATTGACCTCGTCCTTACTCTTATCCATCTGCTCGATGACAGGATAGTAGGCATTGCTGATAATTTCCAGACTGGCAAAGAGAAACTTGTAAATCGAAAGCATGTCATGACTCTCCAGATAACGGGTCATCTGTTCAATGACATAGGCGTTCTTGGTATTACTAATGGTAATCAGGCGACGATGTTCCACGATAAAGGTCATGGGAAAAGCTTCATAGTATGCCTTATCCTTTTTCAAGTTCAAGACATTGTAGATAAAGGTCACAGTCCCATTTTCACGGTGATAATCCATGTGGGCACGCTCATTCCTATCCAGCGCATATTCGATGGTTTCCTTGTCCAAACCGTAGATTTCAGAAAGGTCCTCTAGTTTTTTCAACTTGTCTAAATCTAGGTTAATCCAGGTACAACCATTGCCCAACTGTTTTTCTAAAAACATCTTCTCTCCTTTACCAAACTCTTTCTATTGTACCATAAATCTGCTAAAATTTCAGACCTGGTCTGTCCGAGAGAAATTGCTGACGACGGTGATATTCCGATTGGGAACGAAGTGCAGAACCTGATCTTCTCCTCTGAGTTGCGTTGTTCGAATGCCAACGCTAACCACCTTGCCCGATACAGTAATGGGCCCATTTGTCAAAACGACCTCATCTCCCACATCCAGTTGACGTTCAAAGAGGATGAAAAAACCATTGATAACATCAGACAGAAAGCCTTGGGCTCCCATCCCAATAGCCACCCCAGCAATCCCAGCACCTGCCAGCAAACTAGAAACTGGCAAACCTAAAATCGACAAAATGCAGTAGAGTAAAAAGAAATAAAGGGTATAATTAAACACATTTTCTAACAGACGTGAGATGGTTTTCTGACGCCCGGCATCATGACGAGACATTTTTAGAGAAGGTTTAACAATTCTCTGCACCATGGTATGGAGCAGTTTCTTAGCTATATAAAATAGTAAAAATAGGAATAACAGAGAAAGTAACTTGGTTAAGATATTCTCAATAATCGTTGTTATATCAAGCTTATTGAGGTAGGTTTGAATAAATTCTTGCATAGAAAACTCCTTTCATTTATTATACCATACTTTCACAAGTGATGAATCTCCATAAATATTCAAAAATAATAGCCAAAATAGACAGAAAATTCTTGATTTTAGCTCATATTTATACTATAATCATAAACATTACACAACAAAGGAGATTGTTATGAAAAAAATCATTCATGCTTGGAATAAGGCAAGCCTAATCAAACGGATTTTGATTGGTATGCTTATTGGAGGAACCCTAGGACTGACACTTCCTAACATTTCAGGAATTGGTCTACTCGGAGATCTCTTTGTTGGCGGTCTAAAAGCCATCGCACCTATTCTAGTCTTTGCCCTCGTTGCTAACGCCCTTTCCCAACATCAAAAGGGACAAGATAGCAACATGAAAACGGTTATCTTCCTTTACTTGGTAGGAACCTTTGCAGCGGCACTTGTTGCTGTCCTAGCAAGTTTCATCGTCCCTGTTGAGATTACCTTAAATAGTACCAATACAGAAATCACACCACCAGATGGAATTGGCCAGGTCCTCAGCAACCTCTTGCTCAAACTGGTTGACAATCCAGTCAATGCCCTTATTACTGCCAACTACATCGGTATCCTATCATGGGCAGTTATTTTCGGGATTGCTATGAGAGAGGCCAGCAAAAACAGTAAAGAATTGCTTAAAACCATGGCTGATGTGACTTCTAAGATTGTCGAATGGATCATCAACCTAGCTCCATTTGGTATTCTTGGTCTTGTCTTCAAAACCATCTCTGATAAGGGAATCGGCAGTCTAGCCAACTATGGAATCTTGCTTGCCCTCTTGGTGACAACCATGTTCTTTGTAGCTCTGGTAGTCAATCCACTAATTGCCTTCCTCTTTATGAAGAGAAATCCTTATCCCCTCGTTTGGAAATGTTTGCGTGTCAGCGGTGTGACAGCCTTCTTTACTCGTAGTTCTGCAGCTAACATCCCTGTCAACATGAAACTTTGTCACGACCTTGGACTGGATCCAGATACCTATTCAGTTTCTATCCCACTTGGATCTACTATCAATATGGCCGGGGCAGCAATTACCATTAATGTTCTAACGCTTGCTGCAGTAAATACTTTGGGAATCCCTGTTGACTTTGCGACAGCCTTTGTACTCAGTGTAGTAGCAGCTATCTCAGCCTGTGGTGCTTCTGGTATTGCCGGAGGATCCCTCCTTCTTATCCCAGTTGCTTGTAGCCTTTTTGGTATTTCTAACGATATTGCCATGCAAGTTGTCGGTGTTGGATTTGTGATTGGGGTCATCCAAGACTCATGCGAAACAGCCCTCAACTCTTCTACAGATGTCCTCTTTACTGCCGTTGCCGAATACGCAGCAGCCCGTAAAAAATAACTCATAAAGACAAGCCTACTCAGGTCTTGTCTTTTCCGCTTCTATTCTAACTTACTAGGAAATCTTTATGTCTATTAGCCAACGTACGACAAAACTCATCTTAGCTACCTGTCTTGCCTGCCTTCTTGCTTATTTTCTCAATCTCTCCTCAGCTGTCTCGGCTGGAATCATAGCCCTCTTAAGCCTATCCGATACTCGTAGAAGTACCTTAAAACTGGCCCGCAATCGCCTCTTTTCCATGCTCCTAGCTCTAGCTATCGGTGTTCTAGCTTTTCACTTGAGCGGATTTCATATCTGGAGCCTTGGCCTCTATCTAGCCCTCTATGTGCCTCTAGCCTACAAGATGAGCTGGGAAATTGGCATCACACCAAGCAGCGTTTTGGTTAGCCATCTCTTGGTGCAAAAATCAACCTCTCCAGACCTTCTAGTCAATGAATTCCTTCTCTTTGCAATCGGTACAGGATTTGCCTTGCTTGTCAATCTCTACATGCCTTCACGAGAAGAGGAAATTCATCACTACCACACATTGGTAGAAGAAAAGTTAAAAGATATTCTCCAGCGCTTCAAATATTATTTATCCAGAGGGGATGGACGCAACCGAGCACAGCTAGTAGAAGAATTAGACACTCTTTTGGAAGAAGCCCTCAGACTAGTCTATTTGGATCACTCTGACCACCTCTTTCACCAAACCGATTACCATATTCACTACTTTGAGATGAGACAGCGACAAAGTCGCATCCTACGAAACATGGCCCAACAAATCAACACCTGTCACCTAGCTGCCAGTGAAAGCCTGATTTTGGCCCAACTCTTTTCAAAAATTGCAGGTCAACTGAGCCAGACCAATCCCGCTTCTGATTTGCTAGATGAAATTGAACGTTATCTGGAAGTCTTCCGGAACCGCAGTCTACCCAAGACAAGAGAGGAATTTGAAACTCGCGCCACCCTTCTTCAACTCCTACGTGAAGCCAAAACCTTCATCCAAGTCAAAGTTGATTTTTACCAAAAATATGGACAGTAAAGGGAAATCAGTCATACTAAACCAGACAGAAAAGTGAAAATATTTAAGAAGTTCAATTACCATAGATCGAATCAATACAAACAAAGTGCAAATAAGAAATCTCCAGATTAGGAACTATCGTTGAGTTCTCTAGTCTGGAGATTTTTTCACTATAACTTATTATTTGTCCTCTCTCAATTTTAGTTTTTCCTCAACCCACTACAGTTGATAACGAGCAAAAAAACTGATGAATCAAATGATTCATCAGTTTTAAGGATTTCTTGTTCACTACAAACAATGAACATCAATGCTATTGATTAGTCCTCTTTCTTCTTACTAGCAAGAAGTCCAAATCCACTCAAGGCACCAAGAAGTCCAAGTACTGCAAGGCTTACGTGATCTTCTGTACCAGTATTTGGCAATTCACGTTTAGCTTCAGCTTCTTTCACTGCTACTGTCTGAACTGATTCAACTGGAATTGTCGATTGAACCTTACGATATACATGACGTACATTGCCATTGCCATTTCCATCTGTTTCTGTACGAACAAATTCATATCCTGGAATACTATCTTGAGGATGTTGACCTTGTTTCGTTGTTTGAACAGTCTTACCATTTTCATCTACATATGAAGTTTCTTTTTCATTCACTTCAGAAGTAGTTGAATTTACTTTGCGATAAATATGAGTAGTATTTCCATCCTTATCTTCTTCAGAATGATCATATACATATCCATCAATTGCAGAGTGTTCCTTCTTACCATTTTCTTTTGTCTTAATGACATTGCCATCTTTATCTTTCCAAACTGTTGTTTTACCGTCTTCCTTAGTCGAAGGTTTTGGTGAATCAGAGTTTGATGGTGTTGGTGATTCAGGGTTCGAAGGTTTTGGTGAATCCGGTGTTGAAGAAGATTTCTTAGTATATACATGAATTGTATTTCCTTTTTCATCTTTCTTCGTTTCTTTGAACACATATCCTGAGATATCTGTTTTATCTTTTGTTCCTTTTTCAGATGATTTAATTTCTTTACCATTTTCGTCAACGAATGTTGTGACTACTTTACGGTAAATATAATCAACGATTGTTGCGCCTTCTACAATTACACCTTTTTCAACAGATGTTTCTGAAACTTTTACAAGTTCATAGACATCACCATTTTCAGCAATAATAACTGAAGGTTTATTGTCAGTTGTATCATACTCTGTATCTACTAATGCTGCATCTGTATCTACTACTACGTTTGGTACTTCTTTTCCTTCTGGAGTTTTTCCTGAAATTGGATTACCATCTTCATCTTGATAGTTAACTAATACTACTCCAATTTTTGCTTCAGGTAATTCTTGAGTTGGACTCAGCATTTCATAAACATAAGTTACAACAGAAGTTCTACCTTTAACACCTGATTGTTCAGCATCAGAAGTTTTCGTTACTTTCTTCAATTTATAAACCTTACCATCTTTTGTAGTAATAGTCTGTGGTCTATTGTCCGTAGTATCGTATTTCGTATTTAGTGGTGCATTTGGTGTGTCGATTACTGTACTTCCTACTTCTTTACCTTCATTGGTAATACCTGAAATAGGACGTCCAGATTGATCCGTATAAAGAACTACTACACTTCCGTAAGTACGTTTTGTTTCTGGTTCTTTTACTTCTTCGTAAACATAAGTAATCGATTGTTCTTTATCGCTTACTTTACCAGTTTCAGAAGCTGAACCAGCTTTTGTTTCTTTCAGTAGATATACTTTACCGTCTTTTTCGATACGTTCTAACTTGATTGTTTCTGTTGAAGCATCGTAGTCTGTTCCTACCAATGTATCTTTTGGTTGTACTGTTGCTGGATCTTTCAATCCTTCTCCAGTAGTTGTTTCATAAGTGACTTTAACAGATTGACCTTTAGCTAATTCGTAAACATGTTTCGTATTACCTTTGTTATCAGTTTCTGTACGAACAAATTTATATCCGTAGATATCTTTATTCGGTTGTTTACCATCTTCTTCAGGCACAACCGGTGTATTGTTCTTGTCAACTGTAATTGGGTTTCCTGAATTATCAACAAATGTTGTAACTGGACGAACTGTAGGTGTGTAAGTCTTCGTTACGACTGTTCCATTTGCATCTTTCACTTGTACAGATACTCCAGTAGCTTTTCCAGCAAAGTCTTGTTCTGGTGTAAATGTAATCACATTATTAGCTAATGTATACGTACCTTCTCCTGGAACTTTTACTTCTGTAGCTGGTGATCCATCTTTTCCAACTAATGTTGTCGTTGTTGGATCTAATGCTACTGATTCATGACCTTTGTTGAAGTTTACTGTAGTTATATCTTCATCTTTCTTATCAAACACGATTGTTGAAGTTTGAGGCTGTGCTTTTAGTCCTTCAGTCTCTGAGTTTTCACCATTTGGTACTACTGATGTTACTGTTGGTGTGTATGTTGCTGTAACTGGTGTTCCGTTCTTATCTACACGTTTTACTGTTACTGATGGTGCTGTTCCAGCGAATGTTTTCTCTGGTGTGAACGTTACTGTTCCATCTTTAGCTACTGTGTATGTTCCAACTTTTTCTACTGTCTTCGTAGTTTTTCCATCTTCAAATGT